>JAGCMZ010000044.1 GCA_017646225.1 Paludibacteraceae bacterium
ACAGTATGTATTGTAGTAATGCATTTGCGTATTCGGCCATTTATGGTGGCGAACGATACGACGAAGCCTACTATTTCCCACAAGCAGGCTTTAATGCATTGGCAAACGTACGCTTTAATTTCTAATAAAATCAAACATTAGCATGGATTGGGCACTCGTACTGCAGATTGTAGGTACAACACTGGGTTTGTTGTATCTTTATTTAGAATACAAAGCCAGTATCTGGTTGTGGTTAATAGGATTGATTATGCCATTGGTACACGGTATGCTTTACTTTTCAAAAGGATTGTATGCCGATGCCATGATGAACGCATATTACGTTTTGGCAGGGTTATACGGATGGATTGTTTGGAAAAACAAACGCCCTTCTGGCAAACCGCTTCCCATTTCGCAAACCCCTTTAAAGGTAGCGCTCCGGTTGATGGGATTATATGCCTTGCTACATATATCCTTATTTTGCTTCTTGTACTATTGCACCGATAGTACAGTGCCCTTTCTAGATGCTTTTACTACGTCACTTAGCATGATTGCTATGTGGATGCTTTCGCGCAAATACGTAGAGCAATGGCTGGTTTGGCTAGTGGTAGACATGGTAACCGTTGGACTGTATTGGTACAAAGGAATCCCTATTACGGCAGGTCTTTATTCCGTCTATTGTGCATTAGCCGTAGTGGGATATTTGCGTTGGCGACGCGTGATGCTTACTCCTGCAAACGAATAGGCAGGCGTCCTCCTTGTGCAGCGTTGGGTGTGCTGATGCGTAGGTAATAGGCCAATGTAGGCGCAAACGATGTTGCGGGTACGTGTTGCTCAATGTTTGCTGTTGGAATTTTCCAACCCCAAAGATACATAGGAGTAGTGGTGTTGTATTGGCTGTAGAATCCAGTAGGATTGTCATTTTTATCTACCTCGTACCAGCCAGGCAACAAGCTAAACAGTAAATCGCCCGACGAGTTGGCATGAAAAGCATAGCGCAATTGTTGTGCTCCAATAAAGTCCTCGTTTAGTTGGAACGAACTGCTAACATTCATCACACCTGGAATGGTGGAGAAAAAGTTGATAGCCGTTTGTTGCACCTGACGCAGGTCTTTGTTTTGTTCTTCTATCAACTTTCTATTTAAGTAGATATGTCCGTTATTTGCACCCAATACCCAATTGTGACTTCCGTAATGTGCCATTAGGTAGGCATTGAGTAATGCCATGTAGCGATAGGTACAAAACGATTTAGAAGGAATACGTGGATTAATGGGCTGTTGATACGAAACGTTGCGGTTGTTGGTAAGAAAAATCAATACTTCTCCTTTCCCAAAGTATTTTTCGACAAAGTCAAAAAAGGCTGCCAGTTCCTTGTCTAATCGCAAATAGGCATCTTCTAACTCTATGGATAAAGTGGCTGAGGTTTGTGTGTAAAGGGGTTGTAACGAGAATTGTAGCAACAACATATCGGGCCAAATGTCCTTGCCGATAGCATAATTTTGAATGGCTTGCATGGCCAAGTCGGCCACCATATTGTTGGCGTAAGGAGTGGAGGCAAATTGCCTGTACTTATTTTTCCCGTAGCAGAATTGATCTAAATCGTAAGCAAAGGTTTTGGTTTTGCTGGTGCTAATGGCATGGTATAAACTGGCAAGACCCAGTGGCTCCCAACGTTTGTCCATATAATCATCGGACGTTTTGCCTGAC
>JAGCMZ010000045.1 GCA_017646225.1 Paludibacteraceae bacterium
CGGCGAACTGTTCCGCGAGTACCGCAACGTAACACCGTACAAATTTAACGGCAAAGAACTAGATGCCGAAACAGGCCTTTACTACTACGGTGCTCGCTACTACAACCCAGGTACCGCCCTTTGGCTCGGCGTAGACCCCTTAGCAAGTAAATACCCCAGCGTGAGTCCGTATGTGTATTGTCACTCCAATCCAATTAATAGAATTGACCCAGATGGAAGAGCTGATTTTTACAAACGTGATGGTGAATATTTTGGAAGTGATGGAAATGATGATTGTAAAATTTATTTATTAAATGAGGATGAAAATATATATGCAGGCTATAACGTTGAAATAGGCGGTGTAATTCCATCTTCATTAGTGAAGATATTATATGAATCTTCAGAAGAAGTAGATGGTTTAATTATTCAAAACAGAATAGAGGAAGGTGATGATTATACGATAAGTGAATATCATACTATCGGTCTAAAGAATAATACTAGTGGTTATATATTAGAACCAGGAGGACCATCTACAACAGAATCAAATCAAGACAAACGAATACCAGAGGGTGTATATAATATTAAACCGCATAATGGGAAAATATATCAAAATACATATAAACTTTATAATTCTGAAGTTCCAGAAAGCAGGGCAATTTTATACCATGCAGGGAATAGACCTGAAGAGACGGCAGGATGTCAGCTTCCAGGAAAAACAAAAGGTAAAGGTTTTGTTGGTAGTAGTGTGAAGGCTCTTAATGAAATAAAGAACTTTATATCATCGCAATCGGGAAACAATATAAAAACAATCATTACCAACCGTATATATTGATATGAATAGAATAATATTTTTTAACATACTTCTTGTATTATTTTTTAGTTGTAGTTTGAATAAAAAAATTAGTAAAACTGAGCGGATTGTTAATCTTCAGCAGTCGTATATTGAAAATGATTATCTAAAATTCTTCCATTATTTTCCAAATACCTTTGACTCTTTTGTTGCTATCTATGGGTATGTAGAAAATGAAGAAGAGACTATTCTTTCTTTTCTATATGATGATGCTTATTATCATATAGAATATTTATTTGAAAATAATAATAGAATAGATATAAATAGTTTCTTGGAGAAAATATTTTATATTACGCAACACTCATATTGGCAGGCAGATGCTTATAATTACTTTAAAATAAATGTAGAAAAATTATTTGATTGTAGATATGATGATTTTATTGATTATTTAAATAGTAAAACAAACAAAGAGTTAGAGGATTTTTGGTTTTTTGTATTAAATGGTCCTCATCCAATAAATAATAGACATCTTAATTTTATAATAAGATTACAAGAAGATAACCAAGAAAGACAAATAAGGATTATTGAAAAGGTCATGAATAGAATTAAAACAGATGCTTAATGCTTTTAATATTTCGGTAGCTTCTCGAAAAATTAAGTTGGGCGTAAACTGACACTATTTATTCTGAAAACAAATGATATCGTATTTAAATTTGAAAGAAAAAAAATGAAAAAAAACTGCATGATAAGGGATTTTTACGCCAGCATTGGCAAAGAAATGAACTCCACGGCAAGTGCCATTGCTCTATCGTATCTTAGAAGAAGCGTAGTACAAGGTAATGCAGATGCAATACAGGAAATGCAAAAATTAGGCAAAAGGTCCCCTACATCTTTGGGCATCCCTACAAAAAAATGCATCTAGAATGGTGAATGTCTTAACGAACCTAAAATAACAGCGAACATCGTTATTTTTACGACCACAAAGACAGGTTGCAAATGACAACGCTTCATGTAAACGGAAATAAGGTTGCCGAAAATAGCTACAGCTACGATAAGGTAGATGCACCACCGCTTTATGGTTAGGGGTTGACCCGTTAGCAAGTAAATACACCAGCGTGAGTTCGTATGTGTATTGTGTGGGAAAAGTATACAGAAAAGGAGGATATTGTCTAGGTGGATATTAACAATATCAATGGGAAGTAAAGTAAAACAAGGCAGTCATATGACTGCCTTGTTTTACTTGTATAGGTTGCTATTAGCAAACGCTAACACCGTTGGTCACTTTATCCGATGGACTGATAACCACCAAGCGGCCGTCAGCGTCTTCGGCACTAAGTATCATGCCTTGGCTTTCGATGCCTTTTAGTTTACGGGGTGGGAAGTTGGCAATAAAGCAAACTTGTTTTCCTACCAAATCTTCGGGGTTGTAGTATTTGGCAATGCCCGATACAATGGTACGCGTGCCCATTCCGTCTTGTATTTTAAATTGCAATAGTTTGTCGGCTTTGGGAACTTTTTGGCATTCTAGTACGGTGCCTACTCGAATATCCAACTTCATAAAGTCGTCGAAGGTGGTAGCTTCTTTTACAGCAGCAGGTTGGTAGGCTTGTTTTTCGTTTTCTACCTTGATGTTGGCCAAACGTTGCATTTGTGCATCGATGGCAGCATCTTCAATTTTTTCGAACAACAATTCGGCAGGAGCAATGGTGCTACCGGTAGCCAACAAATCTAGGCTGCCTAGATTTTCCCAACTCCATGCTTCTAGTTGCAACAAACCGCGTAATTTAGCCGAACTAAAGGGTAAGAATGGTTCGAATGCAATGGATAGGTTGGCAGAAATTTGAAGCGCAATGTTCAAAATAGTGCCTACGCGCTCCATATCGGTCTTGGCCAATTTCCAAGGTTCGGTATCGGCAAGGTATTTGTTGCCGATGCGTGCTAGGTTCATGGCTTCTTTTTGCGCTTCGCGGAATTTGAAGTTGTTAAGTAGTTGCTCTACTTGTTGTTTAACACCGGTAAATTCTTGCAAGGTAGTTTGGTCGTACTCGGTAAGTGCACCACGAGCAGGAACTTTGCCTTCAAAATATTTGTGGGTAAGTACCAAGGTGCGGTTTACAAAGTTACCGTAAATGGCTACTAGCTCGTTGTTATTGCGGGCTTGGAAATCTTTCCAAGTAAAGTCGTTGTCTTTGGTTTCGGGTGCATTGGCAGTAAGCACGTAGCGCAAAACATCTTGTTTGCCTGGAAAATCTACCAAGTATTCGTGCAACCAAACGGCCCAGTTGCGCGAGGTAGAAATTTTATCGCCCTCAAGGTTTAAGAACTCGTTAGAGGGTACGTTATCGGGCAAAATGTAAGAACCTTCTGCTTTTAGCATGGCAGGGAACACAATGCAGTGGAATACAATGTTGTCTTTGCCAATAAAGTGTACCAAGCGGGTTTCGGGGTCTTTCCACCAGGTTTCCCAGGTATCGGGCAATAATTCTTTGGTGTTAGAAATGTAACCGATGGGGGCATCGAACCATACATAAAGTACTTTGCCTTCGGCTCCTTCTACAGGCACAGGAATACCCCAATCCAAGTCGCGGCTTACGGCACGGGGTTGCAAGCCCATGTCTAACCAGCTTTTGCATTGACCGTATACGTTGGGACGCCATTCTTTGTGGTTTTCTAGGATCCATTCGCGTAGCCAAGGTTCGTGTTTGTCTAGGGGTAAGTACCAGTGTTTGGTTTTTTTAAGGACAGGTGCGCTACCGCTAATGGCCGATTTGGGGTTAATCAAATCAAGGGGCGAAAGCGAGGTGCCACATTTTTCGCATTGGTCGCCGTAGGCTCCTTCTGCGTGGCAGTGAGGGCATTCGCCGGTAATGTAGCGGTCTGCCAAAAACTGACCTGCTTCTTCGTCGTAGTATTGTTCGCTTTCTTTTTCAATAAATTCGCCTTTGTCGTAAAGGGTTTTGAAAAAGTCCGATGCTACACCGTGGTGGGTTTTGCTCGATGTACGCGAATACACATCGAACGAAATACCAAAATCTTTGAATGAATCTTTGATAAGGGTATGGTAGCGGTCTACAATATCTTGAGGGGTAACGCCTTCTTTGCGTGCTTTAATGATAATGGGCACACCGTGTTCGTCAGAACCACCAATAAACAATACGTCTTCGCCTTTTAGTCGAAGGTAGCGTACGTAAATATCGGCAGGAACATACACACCTGCTAAGTGACCAATATGAACGGGACCATTGGCGTAGGGAAGTGCCGATGTAACCGTTGTACGTTTAAATTGCTTTGTCATAAGTCTTAAATTTTAATCTACAAAGGTAGAAAATATTCACAATAAAGGAAGTATAAATTGCGATTTAATATTCTTTATAGAAAAAATTACATAAGTTATCATTCGTAAAGCTATATTTGCCTTTATAAACAATAAAATGTAAAGTTATGAAAAAGGTATTATTTTTAATGACAGCTATATTAGCCATGGGAACGGCTGCGTATGCAAATGATAGATTGATTCCGTTTGAGCAAATGCCACAAGAGGCTCAGATTTTTACCAGAAAGTATTTCTCGGCCGATGATCCTTTGTATCGTCAAGCGTACGTAACCTACGATGCAGAGTTGTTTGATTCGTCATACATGGTGGTATTTACCAATGGCGACGGATTGGAATTTAACAAAAACGGTCAGTGGAAAGATTTTGATTGCCAACAATGCGTGGTGCCTAACGAAATTATTCCAGCGCCCATTCAAAGTTATTTGGCAGCAAATTTCCCCGATAAGGCCGTGAAAAAAATAGAGAAAAACCGTCGCAGTTACGAAATTAAATTGGCAGGTGGTTTGGAACTTGAGTTTGATCTTAACGGCAATTTAGTAGAGTTAGACGACTAAGATGGACATTTTTCTTGTTATATTAGGCGCAATTTGTGTTATCATAGGCCTGTTGGGATCCGTTATCCCAATTATTCCAGGAAGTCCTATATCGTACGTGGGCATGTCGCTGTTGTTGTTGGTAGATGGTTGTACGTATACCACCACTTACATGCTGGTTATGTTGGGCTTGGTTGTGATAAAACAAGTGTTGGATTATTATATCCCAATATGGGGTATTAAAAAGTACGGTGGTTCCAAGTATGGTCAGTGGGGCGGATTGATAGGTTTGTTTTTGGGCTTGCCTTTTCTGCCATGGGGGTTGATAGTTGGGCCTTTCTTAGGAGCGGTAGTTGCAGAAATGCTAGTTGGTAAAACCGACGAAGAAAGCATACGGGCGGGTGTAGGCTCGCTTATCGGCAATCTATTAAGCATCGTGTTGTCTATCGTTTTATCGGGCGTGATGGCTTATAGCTTTTTTGCCGAAGTATACCGGATTTATTTTGGATAAACTAATTATTTCTTGATAAAACGCCACAGTGAGAGTAACTTGCTGTGGCTTTTTTGTAGGTGGAAGAAAGGCACTTGTTTAGCGCCAAACGATTGGTTGCGTAGGGCGCTTCCTTGAATCATGCTGCCTTCAAAATCGTAGTGCAAGGTTTTGCCTTGCAAAAACAAAATGGCTTCCCAAACCAACTTGGTTGTGGCTCCCTTGTTGTAGGCATAGTCGGTGTTGAGTGCCAAAACCATGTTGTAAGCGTAGGTAGCATCCCACACTATCCAAAGGGCAGCTTGCAAATTATTCTCGTTGTCTAAAAGAGCGATGATTTGCCCTTGGTTGCGCGCTTGTGCTGCCTGATGAAGTTGTTCAAAAACAGCCAGTGGATACAGTATCTTTCTGCCTCTTTTTTGCAAGCATTGCTCGTAAAAATGGTAGAATTCCTGGGGCGATACATCGAGCGATATACGGCACTTGCCCTCTAGCTTTTTGACGTGTCGAAGCCTTTTATCGGGCGACATGCCTGCCCAAATGGCATCGGTATGGGCAATGTTTTCCAATAGGTAGGTGTAGCGGGTGGTTTGTGCATAACCCTCCCAGTAAAAAGGTTGGTGATTGGTTTGGCTATGGTGAAAGTTTTGTTCCAGGAACTGAAAGTTGAGTGCTTTTAACTGCTCGATAAAGTAGTTGTAGGCTTTGTTCTCGAAAGAGTATTTGTCGGCAACGGACAGCCCATCGGGATAGAATAAAAACGGACCGCTGAATTGGGTTAAACTGGGTTGTACAATTAATTTTTTGCCCCATTTTTGGGTGTACGAGTATACGTAAAAGCCTGCTACCTGCTTTTTGTGCTCAAACAACAGTACATCCCAGGGCAGATGGGTAGCATCGAGCCACCACGCTTGCATAAAGAGGGGTATGTCGGTGCGTTGTTCGCACAGTTGACGGTATGTATCTTTCAGGCTCATCAACTGCAAATGTAAACTATTTTGCTTACTTTTGCACCAACTTAATCGTCTTAATTTATGTTTGCGTTGAAAACTTATGCAGTCAGCTTGTTTCGGTTGCTGTTTCCTAAACTTTGTGTGGTGTGTGGTAGGCCTTTGGTGTGGGGCGAAAAAACCTTGTGTCTGAATTGTTTGTGCGCCATGCCCAGAACGCATTACCAACACCAAGTAGATCACCCTGTAGAGCAGTTGTTTTGGGGTAAGTTGCCCATTGAACGTGCCATGGCATGGTGTCATTTTGTAAAAGGAGGTACATTGCAAACCTTGCTGCATGCCTTAAAGTACCATCGTCGACCCGATGTTGGGGTGGTGTTGGGCAGGCAAATGGCGCTTGAATGTGCTGCTTGGTTACAACCCATTGATGCGATAGTGCCCATCGCCTTGCATAACAATCGGTTGCAAAAAAGAGGATACAACCAGGCTGTGTGCATTGCACAAGGTATAGCCAGTGTAATGGATGTGCCGGTTTGCTGTGGGGTGTTGGTGCGTTCGGTAGATACCGCAACGCAAACCAAAATGCGCGTATTTGAACGATACGAAAATACGCAGGGTGTTTTTTCGGTAACGAATGGACATGAGTTAGCCCATAAGCACGTGCTACTAGTAGACGATGTGATTACAACAGGTGCCACTTTGTTGGCAGCAGCACAAACTTTATACAAAGAAATTCCGACGTGTAAAATCAGTATAGCTACCTTGGCGGTGGCATCGGCTTAATATGGAACAAATATATTTACCATCAATACATTCTACCAATGCTTGGATGCAAGAACAGTTGCCAATGCAAGCATGGGACGAAGGCACATTGGTTTATACCTCGTATCAAACCAATGGCAGGGGTCAATTGTCCAATACCTGGGAGTCGGAAGCCGATAAAACATACTAATAAGTATGTATTTTGCACCCACCTGGTTGCCCGTAAAAGAGCAATTTGTGCTTTCGCAGGCGGTGGCTTTGGGTGTGGTCGATTTTTTGTCTCAATATGCCACCGGATTTCAGATTAAGTGGCCCAACGATATTTATTGGCATCACCAAAAAATAGCCGGTATTTTAATAGAGCAAAATTTAGTGGGATCGTCAATTGCTTCGTCGATAGTAGGCATCGGGCTGAATATCAATCAGCAAAGATTTTTGAGCGATGCGCCCAACCCTGTGTCGTTGTACCAGATTATACAAAAAGAGGTAGCCTGGAAAGAGGCTTTGCCTGGGTTGCAAACAGCCTTGATGAATCGATACAAACAGGCGCAAACCCATCCCCAAAAGGTACAAGAAGACTATGCGGCAGCCTTGTATTTGAACAAGCTATGGGCTAATTATCGGGACGAAAATGGAACATTTCAGGGGTGTATTGATTCGGTCGAACCCCGTGGTTATTTACACATCGTAGATTCAGAGGGTTACGATAGAAAGTATGCTTTTAAGGAAGTACAATTTTTGCTAGATAAAAATTTGCAGGATTCCGTTTAGACCATTAATTTTGCTCTTGTGAAAAAGGTAATTCAATTTTTTCGTTCCAATACGTTTAAGTACCTGTTGGTGGTTATCGTGTTTTTGGTGGCTATGTTTACAAGCAGTGAACATAACATACAAACACGTATAAAAAATGCAATTACCATACGTGAATTAAAGCAGGAGATTGACTACTACAAAGAAAAATCGGAAAAGAGCAAACAACGGTTGCAAGAATTGGAGTCGGATAGGGACGATTTGGAAAAATTTGCACGTGAGCGTTATCGCATGCACGCCCCAGACGAAGATGTGTATGTAGTAGAGTATGAATAATAAAAGACTAGTTAAATGGCAAAAGAACTTACATCCAGAGCAGGAAATTACGCTCAATGGTACAACGATTTAGTAATCAAAGCAGATTTGGCCGAAAACTCGGCAGTACGTGGTTGCATGGTTATCAAACCTTATGGCTATGCTATTTGGGAAAAAATGCAACGCGAATTGGATCAACGCTTTAAAGATACAGGCCACGTAAACGCCTATTTCCCCTTGTTTATTCCCAAATCATTCTTGAGCAAAGAGGCCGATCACGTAGAAGGTTTTGCTAAGGAATGTGCTGTAGTAACGCACTATCGTTTAAAAAACAATCCAGACGGAAGCGGTGTGGTAGTAGACCCTGCTGCTAAGTTGGAAGAAGAATTGATTGTTCGTCCTACATCCGAAACCATTATTTGGAATACCTACAAAAATTGGATTCACTCGTATCGCGACCTTCCAATTTTGTGCAACCAATGGGCTAACGTAGTGCGTTGGGAAATGCGTACCCGTTTGTTCTTGCGTACCGCAGAATTCTTGTGGCAAGAAGGCCATACCGCTCACGCTACCCGCGAAGAAGCATTAGAAGAAACCGTTAAAATGCTAAACGTGTATGCCGATTTTGCCGAAAACGTAATGGCAGTACCCGTTTGGAAAGGGGTTAAAACAGCTAACGAACGTTTTGCAGGTGCATTGGAAACCTTCTGTATTGAGGCTTTGATGCAAGACGGCAAGGCTTTGCAAGCAGGTACATCGCACTTCTTGGGTCAAAATTTTGCCAAAGCATTCGATGTAACCTTTATGAACAAAGAAAACAAACAAGAGTTGGTTTGGGCTACATCGTGGGGTGTTTCTACCCGTTTAATGGGTGCGCTTATTATGTCGCACTCGGACGATAATGGTTTGGTGTTGCCTCCTGCATTGGCTCCATTCCAAGTAGTGATTGTTCCTATTTACAAAAACCAAGAACAATTGGATGCCATCAATGCGAAAGTGGCTGAATTGACTGCACAACTAAAAGCAGCTGGCATCAGCTTTAAATACGATAACGACGATAGCAAAAAACCCGGTTGGAAATTTGCTGAATACGAACTTAAAGGTGTTCCTGTGCGTTTGGCTATGGGTGCTCGCGATTTGGAAAACAATACCGTTGAGGTGGCTCGTCGTGATACCTTAACCAAAGAAACCGTATCGTTCGACAACTTGACTGCATACATCAAAGATTTGTTGGATGCCATTCAAAAGAACATCTACCAAAAAGCATTGGATTACCGTGCATCGGTTACCCGCGAGGTTAATTCGTACGAAGAATTCAAAGTGGAAATTGAAAAAGGCGGTTTCTTGCTTTGTCATTGGGACGGAACTCCCGAAACCGAAGAAAAAATCAAAGAAGAAACCAAAGCAACCATTCGTTGCATTCCATTGGATGGCGATACCACTCCTGGGGTTTGTATGGTAACAGGCAAACCTTCCAAACAAAGAGTAGTGTTTGCTAGAGCATACTAAAACGATACATATTGGGTGTAAAAAGCGCACTTAGTAGCAACAAGCGTGAAATAAAAGATGTCTTTTATCTCATCGCATTACAGGGACTAAATTACATAGTCCCTTTGTTGGTTTTACCCTATTTGATGAAAGTGCTAGGTGCCGAAAAGTTTGGTTACATTGGTTTTGCCTTATCTACCGCTCAGTACATGATGTTGGTGGTTGACTTTGGCTTTAACTTGAGTGCGACCAAACGCATCGCCTTGGCCAAGGACAATCAAGAAGAGTTGAACAAGATATTCTCGGCAACAGTTTTTGCGAAGATGGGTTTGTTGTTGTTTAGTTTCATGTTGCTGCTATTGGTGTCGTTGGTTCCTCAGTTTGTCATTTATCGAACCACCATGTTGGTGATGTTTTTGATGGTGGTGGGGCAAGCCTTGCTGTTTGTATTCTTGTTTCAGGGCTTGGGGCAAATTAAGTGGGTATCCATTTTTAATGGAATTGCCAAAATAGCCGTTTTGCCGCTTACCTTTTGGTTGGTAAAAGGCCCCGACGATTATTTATGGGCCGCTTTTTTGCAGGGTATGGTAGCCGTAGTGGCAGCCGTTATCTCGTTGGGAATGATTGTCCAAAAACAATGGGTAAAACTCATCAAGGTAAAACTGAATGACATTAAAGTAGAATTGTCCGAAAGTTTTCCGCTATTTCTTTCTACAGCAGCAACCAGCATTTATACGGCTTGTTTTGTGCTCATTTTAGGTTATTTTGCCTCGCCAGAACAAGTGGGACAGTATTCGGCCGTTGATAGAATTATGCGTGCTTTGTGCTACTTGGTGTTGGTGCCTGTATTGCAGGTGTTCTATCCTTATGTGGCCAGTTTGGCACAGCAAAATAGACAAGAGGCTGGCAAAAAGGTAAAATCCTTGTTCCTATTGGTGTTGGTGGGGATGTTGGGAATAGGAGCGTTCTTGTTCTTTGCTTCGCCTTTTATGGTTTATTTTTTGGGCGACGATTACTTGAATACCGATTTGCTTTTTAAAGTGATGGCCTTTGTTCCAGTTTTTGTGGGTATGGGTGGTGTGTTAGGACAGTTAAAGCTGGTGGCTATGGGCGATGAGAGCGACAAACGTTATTTTAGAAATACCTATGCAATAGCGGCGTGTGTGGCCATTGTTAGTGTGTTGGGATTGTCGTATGGGTATGGTATGTACGGAACGGCTTGTTCGTTGTTGCTCACCGAACTAGTGGTGTTTGTGTTGTTTATGTGGAGGGCGAGGGTATGAGTTTGATGATTATTCTTATTTTGTCGTTGATTCCCTTTGCGCTGCTAGAGGTTATCTTTAATAAAAGCGAATGGTCTAGAGAGCTGGTGTACAAAATGGCTTTTGCCTTGGCGTTCTTTATTGTTCTGATTAAATACTATTACGGATCGGATATTTCTATTTATTTGCCTTTGTACAATAGAATTGGCAGAATAGGGATCTTTAGCAGTTCCTATTTTGAGCCCGGATTTTTGCTCTTTTTAAAGTGTTGCAATTGGTTGCATCTTTCCTTTTGGGCCATGACGGCCGTAATAACAATCGTCTATTTTTACGCACTTTGGCAACTGTTTAAGCAGATTCCCAACTATAGGGTATTTGGTTTGCTTGTACTGGTGGTATTGGATTATAACCTGTTGTTTTTTGAGTTAAGGCAGTGTCTGGCGGTATCTTTCTTTATACTGGCTTTCTTGTCTTATAACAATAAGCAGGTTTACAAAACGGTTTTGTACTTGCTGTTGATGGCCATTAGCCACAAATCGGGTAGCTTTATTGTGGGTATGTTCTTGTTCGTGCTATCCATCAGAAACTTTCAGGTGACGGCTAATGTGTACG
>JAGCMZ010000010.1 GCA_017646225.1 Paludibacteraceae bacterium
GATTGCAGCAGAACCTGCATCTTGTCCTAAACTTACACGTGGTAAATTTAGCTACGACTTTGGTGATACAGAAGGTTATACTCCGCTTATCCCTATGTATACGCTGGGTCATGAATTCCAACCTGCTAGTATTCACGCAGGTGGTTTAAGATACCACGGTGCGGGCAATGTGGTAAGCCAATTAAGAAAAGATGGCTACATTGAGGCACAAGATGTACATCAAGATGAAACCTTTAAGGCTGGTATCTTGTTCTCGCAAGCAGAAGGTATTATTCCTGCTCCAGAATCGACACATGCTATTGCAGTGGCTATTCGTGAAGCGTTGAAGGCTAAAGAAGAAGGTAAAGAAAAAGTGATCTTATTCCAACTTTCTGGACACGGTTTGATTGATATGATGTCTTACGAGAAATACTTGCACGGCGGTCTAACAAATTATGAGGTGCCTCAAGATTTAATAGACGATAGCATTGCTAAAATACAATCGTTGCAACCTTAATCGGTGCGTTGACGTTTCTTACGAACCTTGACTGCAGCTTCGTCTGCTTTCAAGGTTTCTTTGTTTTTGGGGATGTAGATATCCGTTTTGCTGGTAGGACGTAAATAGTGATAGTCTTTGAATCCACCCAAACGTGTTACATTGGTGTCGTTTATTTTTTTGGGTGTGTGAAGCGTTCCGTTTGAGTTAGGTGTCATAACCAAACGTTTGATTTTATTGTCTTCTGTAAAGTACATGAACAACTCACTGCTCTCGGCTTTATTAATGCCTACATACGATCGTTCTGCATGGGCATCCACCTGGGTGCTGTCTTGTTCTTCTTCGATAAAATAGACAGAAAGGGCATTGCCACTGACATCGGCTTTGTACAGTTTGCTGTTGTTGATATAGCCGATGATGTTCTTACCCGATACTTGGTTGATGGCATTGCTATCTACTCGCTGAAAGATAAAAGCATTTTGATCTAATTCAATACGTTCTACCTCTTGGTTGGCTAGGTAGACCATAATTTCGTTACCTGTAAACTGGTTGCTATCGTTCCATAGTATAGGGCTGCCGTATAAGCGCAATGTTGAATCTAAACTGCTGTAGTAGGCTGAATCGCAGATACTCTGAAAATCGACATCCCAAGCTTGTACGTTGTAGTAGGTTTTGATGTATTGAACAGAGTCGTTGTCGTAATAAAACATGGAGTCTGCTGCAACAAAGAGCGTGTCGTTGCTTTGTTGGTCGTAATGCATGAGGGTGGGGATTTGGGTAATGAGCGCCGATTTAAGGCTGTCATTGTACCATCCGTAATTACCTGTAATGATGATTTGTTGCGCCGTATCGTTTAACTGAACATTGCTGAAACCTTCGGAAAGGTGGATGTTATGGTCGTGAAAAAGGGTGTCGGCTGTGATATGGTGCCCCTCTAAGTCGTTTACGTACGAGTTGAGTGTCATCTCTGCCTGATCTTTTTCTGTATCGTACCATCCCAATTCGG
Organism: Paludibacteraceae bacterium; assembly: GCA_017646225.1. Lineage (GTDB taxonomy): Bacteria > Bacteroidota > Bacteroidia > Bacteroidales > Paludibacteraceae > Enterocola. The sequence continues at coordinate 1,482 of JAGCMZ010000010.1, forward strand.
AATAGATATGGGTGCTATCTTCGTAAATGATATCTGAAGGTCCTAAGATAGTTGCTATCTTGGTTATACTTTCATAGTGAAGTGTATCGGAGGTTAATACAAAATCGGGGTTGGTGAGCACTACATCGTATTGAAATACGGCCAGTTCTTTTTTAGGATAATAGTTGCCGTTGATGGAGGTTAAAACATTGTCTTTGTCGACGATGCGACCGCCTTCAAAATAGTAACCCATATCCAATTTGCGGTCGTAGTTGAGCGAGTCGGTATACAAGGTTGCATCTTTGTTTTCCATGCGAACATTGTGGCGAAGCTTAGCCAGTCTCTTTTCGCCGTCGTAGTAAAGAATATCGCCGTAAATAAAGAGCGTGTCCGCTTGTATCATGCGGATATTTCCCGTAGCAACGATGTAGTTGGTTTTGTCGTAAAAGTAGGCACTGTCGCAAAACATAATCATGTCATCGTGCCTAAATTTGACATTACCATTTAGAATTTGACAGTCTGGCCAGCGCTCGTTGTCAAACTCTAATCTATCGGAATGGTCTAAGTAGATAAGGGTCTTTTGACTCCATGCAAATGCAGCCAACAAACAAAACAAGAGAAGGATGCTGTATTGCCTTTTCATGGTTTGTTATTTGATCCAATGAGGGAATTGGAAATTACAATCGCGGTATTCTGGAGCAATGTAGATGTAGGTGTCTTTTTGTTTTTCAAGAATCCATTTTTCCAGTTCTTCTTGGTTGCGCTTGCCTGTAACCATGTCTTTTAATAGTTGGTAGTCGGTGTCAGGGTGCGCACGGTGAGCCTTGATACGCGATTTAAGGCGTACAATGGCAATGCGTTCTTTGTTTTTCTCGTCTGTGTAGGAGAAAGGTTTTGAAATTTCGCCAACCTCCATGCTGTAAATGGCTTTGGCAACTTCGGCAGGTAATTCTTGCAACTCAAATTTGGTGGTGCCATTTTTCATGTTGATCATGGTACCTTCGTTTTGTTGCGACATTTCGTCTTCTGAATATTGCAATGCGCAGTCGGGGAAACTAATATTGCCCAATCTGATTTCTTGCGATAAACTGTCTAGGCGTTGGGTGGCTTCTACACGTTCTGCATAACCAATTTTAGGAGTTAGCAAAATGTGACGGCAGTTTACTTGGTCGTTTTTGCGCTCGATAAGTTGGATGATGTGATAGCCAAATTCTGATTCAACAATGCGAGATACTTTTTTAGGGTCGTACAAAGCAAAAGCCGTGTTGGCAAATTCGGGCACCAGTTTGCCACGTGTCATAAAACCTAGTTCGCCACCTTGTAGAGCGCTTCCGCGGTCTTCTGAGTACAAAATGGCCAGTGTTGAGAATTCGTATTGACCCGATTCTACTTTTTCGCGAAAATCGCGTAGCTGACTTTTAATGCGTTCTTCTTCGGCTAGGGTAACGCGAGGTGAAATGCTCACAATTTGCACTTCAACCTGTTCGGGAATCATGGGAATACTGTCTTTTGGGAATGTGTTATAGAAACGCTTGATATCGGCAGGAGTAATGCGTACATCGCTAAAAATAGTACGTTGCATTTCTTGTGCCAACAATTGGTCGTGTATGGCGGTAGTCATGGTAGAACGAATTTCTGCCATGGGTTTCTTAAAGTATTCTTCTACTTTTTCTTTCGAACCAATTTGGCTGATAAAGTAACGGATGCGTGCTTCTACTTGTTGGTTGACCGATGTTTCTGGAACGCTAATACTGTCTAATTTAGCCTGTGCAATAAAAAGCTTTTGCAAGGCAATGTTTTCTGGAATAACGCAATAGGGATCGCCTTCTATGGTTTCTTTTTCGTATTTGCGTCGTGCAATTTCTGTTTCAATGTCAGATTGCAAAATGGGTTCGTCGCCAACTACCCAAAGTGCTTGGTCGATGATGGCGTTATTGGCCCAACAAGCAAAGCTTGTTATGCAGAATAGAAATAGAATGTATATTTTTTGCATGTGCATTATTCGTTATCGAAAAAAATAATATCGCCGTTTTCGACAGCATTATCGTACAAGGATTGCTGGAACTGATTGATGAATCGATTTTTTTCTTGGTTTAGCAAGATGTTGTGCAATTCGGGTTGAATCATTTCGTATGGTTGAGGTGTTCCTGCATTGCATTTTCCGGTGATACGAAGATAATAGGTAAAGCCTTCTTTATTTTGTATAACCGTTCCACGTGTTAAGATAGGGTCGTTAGAGTCTAAATGCTCGGGCAACATGCTTGCAATTTTGTTATACGGTGTCCATCCTTCTAAAAAGAATTCGTGTTGTACAGCATGTTGTGTGCAATAACCCATTATGTTTTCTAGGTTCTCGTCTGTGGTGTTGGATAACCACTTTTTTAGTTCGTCTTGGTTGGTCTCTGATGTGGCTACCTTGATAAAGATTCCTTTAATAACCGCCTCGTTTAAGGGAAACAGTGCTTTGTGTTTTTCGTAATAGGAGATTAGGGAATCTTCTGCGACATCTTCTAACTTCTCGGCAATGAGTTGTTGTTGGTATTGGTTGATGGTTAGTTCTTTTCGGTACGACTCTGTCATTTCCTTGATTTCTTCGCTCTTTCCGACATTATCGTAGGCCATTTTATACATCAGTACTCGCGTAACCCATTGTTTTTTGTAGGTTTCTATCAAATACAAACTATCGCTTGGATTGATGCCTTTGGGGATAAATTCATCAATTTCGTCTTGGTACAAAATCTCTCCGTTAACTTCCAAAATAGCATCGCGGGTAAAATCGCGCAGCGTTTGCTGACAAGCTGTTGTGCCCATCAAGATGCCGATAACGATAGCTATGTAGGATAGTTTTTTCATTTGATTTTGTTAAGTACGTCGTAATTAATGCTTACTTCGTATTTTTCATGCAGACTAGCTAGCCATTGTTCTTCTAGGTAGGTTTGATAATCGTTCACTACGGGGCCTTTGTTGTAAGTGTAGTCTGCGGGATAATTTTCTTTGTTGTTTTCAAAGAATTGTTTCAAACCTTCTTTGTCTTTAGAGGCTTTGCTCCAAATTAGGTCGTTGCAAATATTGAAAAGAAGAATGCCTTCTTTGTATTCGTTCATCAACATGCCAAATTCGGGATACTTGCTTTCTAGGTGCTTGTTTTCGTATTGATAGATGCTATAATTGATAAAATCGTTTATAGAATCGTTTCCGTGAGGCCTTTCTTGGCAGAACTTGTCCAAATCTTCTTGAGTAAGTACTTGGTCGGCAAAGGTGGCAATTATGCCCGCTTTTTTGCTCTTTTTGAATTTGTACTCTTTTTTAAGTTTGTCGACAAAACTTTGGTGAATTTCTGCACGACGTTCATCCATGTTAATTTGTGTATTAATCATGGGACGGTATTCGTATAAGGAACAAACAGGGCGTTTGTCAAGCAATTGGAAGATGTGCCATCCGTATGGAGCATGCACAGGTTCGCTAATTTCTCCAATTTCGGTAAGGGCAAATGCAGCGTTTTCTATCCATGGATTGCTCATGCCAATGCCCAACCAAGGAAGTTTTCCGCCTTTGGCAGCGGTGTCATCTTCTGAATTATTGCGTGCCATTGCGGCAAAGTCGGCACCTTCTAGCAGTGTTTGGTACAATTTCATAACAACCGCTTCGATGGCAATTCGTTGCGTAGAATCGGCGTATTCGGGGATGGCTTTAAAAATGTGAGCCAATTGTACCTCGCCTTTGGAAGGACGACGATTGTGTAATTTGATGATGTGGTAGCCAAATGAGGTGCGAATGGGTTGGCTAATTTCGCCTACCTTTAAATTATAGGCAGCTCTTTCAAAAGGATAAACAAATTGTCCGCCTGTGGTATATCCTAAGTAACCTTTGTTTTCTACTACCGATGGGTCTTCTGAAACTTCGACAGCGACTTTAGCAAAGTCTTCTTTTTTTAGGCGTTTGCGTGCCTTTTGTGCTTTCTCTAGGGCAAGAGGAGCTTCGTTGGGGAAGTCAATACGGAATAAGATATGACTCACCTCGATATCTTCCAAAAAGTGCTTGTATGCTTCCTGTACTAGCTCGTTACGTTTTACGCTATCGGTTAGATAGGGACCAACTAGTTGTTGGCGATAGCCTTGCAACTCGTTTTGGAAGGCAGATACGGTGTCGTATTGTTGGGCGTATGCTTCTTCAACTTTTAATTTAAAGTTGACAAACATATTGATGTAATCGGCGCGCGATAACTGCTGAGCTTGATTTTGGTTGTTTTTTTGGTAATAATACTCAAACTCGTCTACCGAAATTGCTTTGTTATTTATGGTAACAAGGGTTTGAGCTACAGCCCATGCTGTAGTCAAACCCATGCAAAGTATCAGGAATATTCTTTTCATTATTCTCCTCTTGAATAGTTGGGGGCTTCTTGCGTAATGGTTACGTCGTGTGGGTGATTTTCTTTTACACCAGCCGCTGTAATACGGGTAAATTTAGCATTGTGCAATTCTTGGATGGTGCGAGCACCGCAGTATCCCATACCCGAACGCAAACCGCCTAAAAGTTGGTAAATTACTTCGTATAAGGTGCCTTTGTAAGGTACGCGAGCAGCAATACCTTCTGGAACCAATTTTTTAACGTCATCTTCGGCATCTTGGAAGTAGCGGTCTTTTGAACCTTTTTGCATCGCTTCTAGCGAACCCATACCGCGGTATGCTTTGAATTTACGTCCGTTGTAGATGATGGTAGCACCAGGAGATTCTTCTACACCTGCTAAAAGCGAACCAGCCATGATACAGCTAGCACCGGCTGCCAATGCTTTTACGATGTCGCCAGAATAGCGAATACCACCGTCAGCAATGATGGGCACACCTGTTCCTTCTAGGGCTTTTGCTACGTCGTAAATAGCAGAAAGTTGAGGTACACCTACACCCGCAATGACGCGAGTGGTACAAATAGAACCAGGTCCAATACCTACTTTAACGGCGTCTGCACCAGCTTCTACCAAGGCTTTTGCAGCAGCACCAGTAGCAATGTTACCTACTAC
>JAGCMZ010000011.1 GCA_017646225.1 Paludibacteraceae bacterium
TTCATCTTCCGACTTGGTTTCCGGTCGGGATTTACACATACAAAAACTACAAAATGTGAACTCGCTTCGCTCAAACAACACATTTTGCTTAACGTTTTTGCACATATAAATCTTTTTCCGACCTCCACCAAATGTCGTCAGATTGAATCGCCTAAACGCCTAAACGACTAAACATCGATTAGTCGATTATTCCCTTCGGTCATCAGTACGTCACCGATTAGTCAATAAATTCAACGCATCTCCATCACAAACTGCGCTTCGCAGTCGGGGTAGGTGGGAAGGGTAGGTTTTTCTTTGAAGATACCAAAAACCGACGAACCCGAACCTGACATGCTGGCGTAAAGTGCACCGGCATTGTACAAGCGTTGTTTTACATCGGCTATAAGGGGGAATTGAGCAAACACACTTTCTTCAAACTGGTTTACCAGCACGTTTTTCCACTCACTTATAGGAGTGGTGGTCAAATTTTGCAAAGAAAATGTAGGTTCGCAAGGGGTGACGCGACGATAAGCATCTGCAGTAGAGACAAATACATTGGGTTTTACCAATGCTAAATAATATCCTTTAAGCGATAATTCTACGGGCGAAAAGTCTGTTCCGATGCCCGTAGCCATCATAGGTGTGTTGTATATAAAGAAAGCACAGTCAGCTCCTAATTTTGCTGCATATACAGCCAACTGTTCTTTACTTAAGTTTAGTTGAAATAAATCGTTTAGTTGTAGTAAAGTATGCGAGGCATCCGACGATCCTCCACCTAAACCTGCTCCAAAGGGAACGTGTTTGGTAAGGGTAATGCTAACAGGGGGTAAGTTAAAATCTTTTTGCAGCAATCGATAGGCTTTTACCACCAAGTTTTTTTCCATATCCTCGCCCACAAGAATACCTTCTTCGTGCAATTGCAACGTATCGGCAGGCTCAATGATTACTTCATCGGCCAATGGAATGGGGTAGAATATGGTTTCAATGTTGTGATAACCATCTGCACGTTTGCTTACAATGTGCAATCCCAAGTTTATTTTACAATTTGCTAACATAATCGACTATCTACAACTTAGAAGTACGACGTTCTCTACGTGATGCGTATGTGGGAACATATCCACGGGTTGAACGGCTTCTACCTTGTATTGAACATCGAGTAGGGCAAGGTCGCGTGCTTGAGTGGCAGGGTTGCAGCTAACGTACACTATTTTTTTGGGGGAAGCATTCAAAATTACCTTGATCACATCTTCGTGCATACCAGCACGAGGTGGGTCGGTAATGATCACATCGGGTTTGCCATGCTCAGCAATGAAATCATTGGTTAAGATGTTTTTCATATCGCCAGCATAAAAAAGCAGGTTGTCTAACCCATTCAATGCTGCATTTACTTTTGCATCTTCTATGGCTTCTGGAACATATTCAATACCAATTACTTGGCGCGCTTTTTTAGCCACAAAATTGGCGATGGTGCCAGTACCCGTGTACAAGTCGTACACCAATTCGTTGCCCGTTAATCCCGCAAAATTGCGTGTTACGCTATATAACTCGTAAGCTTGATGCGTATTGGTTTGATAGAACGATTTAGGTCCGACCTTAAATTTAAGGTCTTCCATGGTTTCTATAATGTGGTCGTCGCCTTTGTACACCATTACTTCTTGATCGCCAATGGTATCGTTGCATTTTTGGTTTAAAATGTACAGCAACGAGGTAATTTGTGGGAATTTTTCGGCTATGTGCGACAAAACGCCGTTCCAAACAGCCTCGTCTTTTTCGGCAAATACCACAATAACCATTAATTGATTGGTAGTCATAGCATTGCGTACAATTAAGGTACGCATCATACCTTGCTGTGCGCGTAAATCAAAGTACGAAATACCGTTTTCTTGGCAATAGGTGTGTACGCTGTTTCTAATTTGATTGGTAATATCGTCTTGCAAATGGCATTTATCAATGTGCAACACCTTATCGAAACAGCCAGGAATATGAAAACCAACCGCATTACGGGGTACAGTTGGATCGACCGTTTTTAATGCCTCGTAAGTTAACCACGCCTTATTAGAAAAGGTAAATTCTAACTTATTACGATAACCTACGGTTTCTTTTGAACCTAAAATAGGTAGAATAGCAGGTAGTTCTATTTTTCCAATACGGGTTAAGTTGTCTTCTACCTGTTGTTGTTTGTATTTAAGTTGTTCGCTGTAGGGTAGGTGTTGCCATTTACAGCCTCCACAGGTACCAAATTGCGAACAGATGGGCTGCTGGCGTACCTCAGAGTACTTTTTATAAGCAATTACCTTGCCTTCTGCATAACTTTTTTTCTTTTTACTTAGCTGGATATCCACAATATCTCCAGGTACAGCAAAAGGAACAAATACAACCATATCGTTGTAACGAGCCAAAGCTTTACCCTCGGCTGCTACATCGGTAATAAGAATATCCTCTAATATAGGAAGTGGTTTTTTACGAGCCATTTCATTTAAGACTAATTGACGAATCGACTAATCGACTAATTGGTGTTATTATCAATTCACCGATTTACCGATTAACCGATTCGTCGGAGCACACTGTGTGTGCGACTATACTAAGTAGCTAGAGCTAATTGATTTATTGGTGTTGACGTTGATAATGGTATTAGCAATCAAATCGGCAACGCTCAATACTTTGATTTTTTCGCTTTCTTTTTTCAAAGGAATTGAATCGGTAAAGTAAATAGCGGTTAGTTTCGATTTTTCGATGCGTTCGGTAGCAGGGTCTGAAAGCACACCGTGCGATGCAAATGCGTGTACCGAAAGGGCACCGTTTTCAATCATCAAGTCGGCAGCTTTGGTAATGGTACCTGCGGTGTCTACCATATCGTCCAAAATAATAACGTTTTTGCCTTGAACGTCGCCAATAATTTTCATCGATTCAACTACGTTGGCTTTAGCGCGTTGTTTGTGGCAAAGAACCAAATCTACACCTAAGTATTTAGCGTAAGAGCTAGCACGTTTAGAACCACCTACGTCGGGCGATGCAATTACCAAGTCTTCTAGTTTCATCGATTGGATGTAAGGCAAGAAAATAGACGATGCCAACAAATGGTCTACAGGGCAATCAAAGAAGCCTTGAATTTGGTCTGCGTGCAAGTCTAAGGTAATAATGCGGTCAATGCCAGCAGTAGTCAACAAATCGGCAATCAATTTAGCACCGATAGAAACACGTGGTTTGTCTTTGCGGTCTTGACGAGCCCATCCGAAATAGGGGATAACAGGAATTACTTTGCGAGCCGATGCACGTTTAGCAGCATCGATCATCAACAAAAGTTCTAACAAGTTATCTGAATTAGGGAAAGTAGATTGTACCAAGTAAACTTCGCAACCGCGAATCGATTCTTCGTACGATACTACAAATTCGCCGTCTGCAAAATATTGGATGTTCATATTACCCAATGGGCAACCCAATTTTTCGCATACTTTTTCGGCCATATATCTCGATTTAGTACCCGAAAATACTTTAAATGGAGCAGGAGTATTCATATTGTTTTGATTTTATTAGTAAGCAAATAGAGGATAATCTTTCATAATGTCGTTTACGCGAGCACGAACGTTAGCAATTACTTCTTCGTTTTCTGCGTTCGATAATACTTCTTCAATCATTTCGGCAATTACCACCATCAAGTCTTCTTTAGCACCACGAGTAGTAATAGCAGGTGTACCCAAACGAATACCCGATGTTTGGAATGCAGAA
>JAGCMZ010000046.1 GCA_017646225.1 Paludibacteraceae bacterium
ACATCCACACCAGGGCGTGGGTACACCAAAATAGCTACCTTTTCTACTATCTCTTGATAATCTTTCCAGGCCGAAAAACCCATCACATTATCGGCGCCCATTATTAAGGTAAAACGTATGTTGGGAAATTTCTCGATCAATACACGCAAGGTATCGACGGTGTACGATGGTTGCGGCATAAAAAACTCAACATTACAAGCCACAATACCTGGTATATCTTCTACCGCCAATTGCACCCAATTAAAACGTTCTTCGTTAGGATAAAGGGGCTGATTTACTTTAAACGGATTTTGGGGCGATATTACCATCCACACCTCTTGCAAATTGGTATGTTCCAATACCCACCTGGCCAACGATACATGGCCAATGTGCACGGGATTAAACGAACCAAAGTACAAACCAACGTGTTGAACCGATGGATCTACGTTAGCGGGACAAAAATGCTTGGACGATAGTTTTTGTTTCATGTATGGCTTTTTCTAAGTCGTCATTAACAATGATATAATCGTATTGAGAAGCAAACGACATTTCAAAGGCTGCTTTATCTAATCGTTGCTGTATTACCTCGGGGGCATCGGTAGCGCGTCCTTCCAAGCGACGGCGCAACTCTTCTACGCTAGGGGGCTGGATAAACAAGGTTAGGGCCTTTTCTTGGTACATTTTTTTGATGTTCAACCCACCTTTTACATCCACATCAAACACCGTAGCTTTGCCTTTAGATGCAATACGTTCTATTTCTGATTTTAGTGTACCATAAAAACGATCTTGATACACTTCTTCGTACTCTACAAAGGCATCTTGTGCTATTTTTTCTTTAAACTCATCGGGCGATAAAAAATAATACTCTACCCCATGTTGTTCGCTTCCACGAGGCGCACGCGAGGTGGCCGATATCGAGAATTCCATGTCCAACCCATCGCTTAGCAAGCGGTTAATAATGGTACTTTTTCCCGATCCTGATGGAGCCGAAAATATAATTAGTTTAGGATTATAAGACATTGAGTACTTGCTCTTTAATTTGTTCTAACTCGTCTTTCATTTTCACCACTACAATTTGTAGTTCGCTGTGATTGGCCTTAGAACCCAAGGTATTAATTTCGCGTCCCATTTCTTGGGCAATGAAACCTAACTTTTTGCCTGCCATGGGGTCTTTGTCCATGGTTTCGACAAAATAATTCAAGTGGTTATTGAGGCGTTGTTTTTCTTCGCTAATATCTAGTTTTTCGATGTAGAAGATGAGTTCTTGCTCCAATCGATTGGCATCGTAGGTAATTTTATCGTCCAAAGCACGCAAGTTTTCTTCCAAACGAGCGCGAATTTTTTCGACACGAGCCGATTCGTATTGAGGCACCTCGGCTAGCAAGGCTCTAATATTTTCTATTTTTTGCAAAAAGAAAGCTTGCAAGCCCTTTCCCTCCTGAAGGCGGAAAGCCGTAAAGGCCTCAACCGCTTGATCGATGATTTTGCTGGCTTCTGCCCACTCCTCATCGCTCAACTCTTTTTGTTCGTTTTTCAACACATCGGGCATACGAAGCAATACCGAATACCAATCGGCGGGTTCTGCAATGCCAGTTTGCTGCGATATTTGTTTGATTTGTTGGTAGTAAGCGGTTAAAATTTCTGCGTTGATGCGTGGGGTTTGCTCGGTGTCGAGCGATTCCATTTGCAACGAAAAATCTACCTTTCCGCGGCCCACTTTTTGCGCCAACAAGCTACGAATTTCTAGCTCTTTGCTGCGATAATATCCGCAAATACGGGTATTTAAGTCTAATTGTTTGCTGTTAAGCGACTTTACCTCGATGGTAATTTTTTTATTCTGTACCTCTGCTACGGCCTTGCCATAGCCCGTCATCGATTGAATCATATCCTCAAAAAAATGATTAATTATGCGAAGATACAAAATATACTTTGTCCAACAAAAAATACAATGCAGAAACCGTTGCATCACAGCTTAAAATTAGTTGAAATGAAATGCTTTTTTCGCTCATTACACCCTATTTTTCATTTATTTATTGTAACTTTGTACCACATCGAAAGTTATGGCAAAAATCTTACACATCGATACGTCGACAGACGTATGCTTGGTGGCACTCTCCGAAAATAACCAAATCAAAGCCACTCGCATCGATACCAACGGACAAAACCACAGCAAATTAATCGGTACTTTTGTGCAAGAAGTACTGAGCGAGGCTGCGTGCACGGCAAACGAATTAAACACCGTTGCTTTGAGTGCAGGGCCTGGTTCGTACACCGGATTGCGCATTGGTACCTCGTTTGTAAAAGGATTGTGTTTTGGCGTAGGCATACCCGTTATTACCCTGCCCACCTTGCAAATATTGGCACAAGAAGCCTTGTTGCAAAACCCTGGCATTGAACCCAACGCACGTTTATGCCCCATGATTGACGCTCGCCGCATGGAAGTGTACACCGCTGTTTACAACGCACAGGTGCAAGAGCAAACCGCAGCTTGGCCCGAAATTGTTACCGAAACATCGTTTCAAGAATTTTTAAACCAGCCTACCTACTTTTTTGGCAACGGTTCTGACAAGTGCCAAAACACCTTGCAACACCCCAATGCTCATTTTATAGCAGGCATTCAACCATCGGCCATGGCCATGATGCTACTAGCAGAAAAAGCCTACCAAGCAGGGCAATTTGCCGATACCGCCTATTTTGAGCCTTTTTACTTAAAAGAATTTATGGCTACTATGCCTAAAAACAAAATCTTTTAATCCGATATGGAATACTACACCACTAAAAACAAACTGATTTTAACCGAATACGGTCGTAACATCCAGCAAATGGTAGAATACGCCATGACCATCGAAGACCGAGCAGAGCGTACTCGATGCGTCAAAACCATCATCAACATCATGGGAAATTTGTTTCCCCACTTGCGCGATGTAAACGACTTTAAACACAAACTATGGGACCACCTAGCCATGATGTCTAACTACCAATTGGACATTGACTACCCCTACGAAGTGGTGAAACCTGACACTTTACAAAGCAAACCCGACAAAATGCCATATCCCAACCGCAACATCAAAGACAGGCATTACGGCAACAACCTACCCCGTTTTGTAAAAGCAGCTACCGAACTATCGGATCCCGAACAAACCGACAAGTTGATGGGCATATTGGCCAATCAGATGAAAAAATACGTACTTACCTGGAACAAAGACAACGTAGAAGACCAACGCATCTACAACGACATCATCGAGATGACCGATGGTAAATTCCAAGCCAACGAAAACAGCATCAAGCTAAAAGAATCGAAAGAATTTACCTCCACCAACAACAATAACAACAAGAAAAAACAAAACTGGAACAACCATAAAAACAACAAAAAATAATTGGCAGTATGGCAGCATTTCAAATAGAAGGCGGACACCGTTTAAGTGGTAGCATCACCCCACAAGGAGCAAAAAACGAAGCATTACAAGTGCTTTGCGCTTGTTTGTTGACCCAAGAAACAGTTACCATGCACAATTTGCCACAAATTGCCGATGTTTTGCACCTGATTGAACTATTGGAAAAGATGGGCGTAGATGTGAAGCGCATTGACGAACACAGCTATAGCTTTACGGCGCAAAACATCAACACCGACTACCTATTTGATGCCGATTATTACCACCGTTGCACCACCCTACGTGGTTCGGTTATGCTGATTGGCCCCATGCTAGCACGTTACCATCGTGCTATTTTACCTCAACCTGGGGGCGACAAAATTGGCCGTCGCCATTTGGACACCCACTTTGACGGGTTATGCAAATTGGGTGCATCGTTTAGCTACAACGCCGATTTACGATTGTACGATGTTACCGCCAACCAGCTAAACGGTTGCTACATGTTGTTGGACGAAGCATCGGTAACCGGTACTGCCAACATTGTGATGGCTGCCGTATTAGCAGAAGGCACCACCACCATTTACAATGCGGCTTGCGAACCCTACTTGCAACAATTGTGCAAAATGCTTAACAGCATGGGCGCTAAAATTGAAGGCATTGGTTCTAACTTGCTACACATTACGGGGGTAAAAAGTTTGCACGGCTGTACCCACACCATTTTGCCCGATATGATTGAAGTAGGTAGCTTTATTGGCATTGCCGCCATGACGGGTTCCGAAATTTTGATTAAAAACGTATCGCTACCCAATCTAGGCATTATTCCTCAAAGTTTTAGAAAACTAGGCATCGAGATTATTGAGCAAGGCGACGATATTTTGGTTCCTGCACAAGATCATTTTACCATCCAATCGTACATAGACGGCAGTATTCTTACCATTGCCGATGCTCCATGGCCAGGCCTAACACCCGACCTTATTAGCGTACTGCTAGTAGTGGCCACCAAAGCCAAAGGGAGTGTGCTTATCCACCAAAAAATGTTTGAAAGCCGCTTGTTCTTTGTAGACAAACTGATTGATATGGGTGCTCAAATTATCTTGTGCGACCCACACCGCGCCAGCATCATTGGCATGGGCGAGAACTTCCACTTGCGTCCTGCTGTTATGAGTTCGCCCGATATCAGGGCTGGTATTGCCTTGCTGATTGCCGCTTTGAGCGCTAACGGCGTTAGCACCATTCACAACATTGAGCAAATAGACCGTGGGTACGAAAACATCGACCAACGCTTATCTGCATTGGGAGCAAAAATTACACGATTATAAATAAAAGGAAGAGGGATTATTTTAATCCCTTAATAATGAAGTTAGCTATGTGCTCGCGACGTTGCTGCATGCGTTCTGCTACCGACTCTTTGGTGTAAGGCACCTCTAAACCACGAATGGAATAGAAGATAATGGTAGTAGCCATTTCTACATCAATATCCACAAAGCAACCTTGCTCTACCCCTTCTGTTAGCAACTGACGCAACATGCGCATTTCTTGCACATCGGTACGCAAGCGCACTTGTTGCACTTCTTTGATATCGCTAAAAAAGTCAGCTTGAAGGCTACCGTTGTTGGTAATGATTTCGTCGATAGTAGAAAGGTGGGTATAAATAAACTCGATGAGTTTTTCTTCGGGCGATAGTTTGGTTTTCATGAGCTGTTTAAGTCGTACATTCAAAAGTTCCAACTCTTGCGAAACCACAGCCATGTACACGTCTTCTTTGCTTTTAAAATAGGTATACAATGTTCTGCGACCTTTATTAGATGCTTCCGCTATGTCGTTCATCGTTGTATGTGTAACGCCTAAGCGAGCAAAAACTTCGCGTGCCGCATCAATTAAAAGTTGCTTTGTTTTGGACATATACCTTGCTGAAATTGTTCGTGTTGCTACAAAATTAAACGAATTAAATTGATTATGCAATACTTACGGGTTATTTTTGTTGGCATCTAAAAAAATATGTACCTTTGAAAATCCGATTATTATGCAACAAAAAGTACATTCATACATTCAGCAACATCAATTGCTCCACCCACAACAACCTATTTTGGTAGCTTGTAGCGGTGGCGCCGACTCGGTAGCGCTGTTGCACATATTGCTGCAAGCTGGGTATGATTGTACCGCATTGCATTGCAATTTTCATTTGCGAGGCGAGGAATCTGTTCGCGACGAGAAATACATTACCGAGTTGTGCCAACAATGGAATTGCCCTATTTTGGTACAGCATTTTGACACTACAGCCTACGCCAGCCAACACAAATTATCAATTGAGATGGCTGCCCGCGAGTTGCGCTACACCTGGTTTGAATCGGTTCGACAAGAGAAACAAGCCCAAGCCATTGCTGTGGCGCATCACCAAGACGATAACATCGAAACAGCCTTGCTGAACCTGGTTAGAGGAACGGGTATTCAGGGATTAACGGGCATGCGTCCGCAAAATGGGTACATTGTTCGTCCCTTGTTGGAAGTAAAACGAGCCGAAATTGAAGCTTATTTAAAGGAAAGGAACATTGACTACGTTACCGATTCTACCAACCTTGAAACCGACTTTACCCGCAACAAAATAAGGCTTCAACTCATTCCTTTGCTCAACAGCATCAATCCTTCTTTTGAACAGGTAATGCCTACCAACATCAAAAACTTTAGGGCAGTAGAACGCATTTACGCTCGCTACGTGGCCCAACAAAAAAAGATTTGGTACCAAGAAAAAGAAGACTGCATTGTGATCAATTTATCGGGATTGCAAGAACAACTGGAAGCCGAGACCTTGCTATACGAATGGATTAAGCACTTCAAAATTCATCCTGCCGAAGTGGGCAAGATTCTACATGCACAAACGGGCAAACGTTTTGAAAACAAGCACTGCATCATGCAAGTAAAACGTTCGCCCGTTAAGGGAAATAAAATACTGATTATAGAAGATTTACGGACAAACAAATTGTAAGGCATTCGGCATTACCTGAACCGAAAATTCATTTACCAAGGGTTGTAAAATACCGTCTACCTCCGATACAATGGGTTGTTCCGATTGTACTTTTAGTTGGGTAATGCGTTGGTTGCGTACCGATGGATGTTGCAACAATTTCCCCGTAAACAACAATTTGATGGCTTTTACAATCTTAAGAAAAGATAGTTCGCCCATTGCCATCACATCCAAACAACCATCGTTCGGCAAAGCCAACGGTGTTTGACGAATACCGCCACCGGTAAAGGTTCCATTGCCCAACGATACGGTATAGCAATTGAACGACTCACTCCAGTTATCGGATGAAAAGTGCATTACTTGCGAACGATGTTTTAACACGGCGGCAAAAAGCGCGGCTGTATACGTCCACGAGCGTCCCTTAAAACTATGCTGCAATTGATTGGTAATTTGAATCACACGGGCATCAAAGCCAAAACCAAAGGCATTGATAAAGTAACGAACAGAGGGTTCTTGTTGAGCAAACACCACCTTACCCACATCCACAGACGTGGTTTTACCTTTTGCCACCACCTCAACGGCACGTTCTATCGAACGAATGCCCCAATACCTTGCCCAGTCATTTCCTGTACCCATGGGCAACAAGGCTACCGTTA
>JAGCMZ010000047.1 GCA_017646225.1 Paludibacteraceae bacterium
AGTAGGATCAACAATACGCTCATTAACCCACAATTTATCTTCATAGGGAAGAAAACTTCTACACAAATCTCCAGGAATAATGTTGTTTACAATATCGTATATCTTTTTTACTGTTACCTCTACTTTTACTTTTGGGCTTGGGCAGTATGTTTCTACTGCACTGCCGTCTTGGTCGTAAGATACGTAGTAAGTTCTAGTTGGGTTTGTTTGGTTGTATTGGCTTACGTCAATATTTTGAGCTTCTGTAGCACTAAGTGCAGGCGCGTTTTCAGCATTACTTGTGTACCAAGTATAGGTTCCAGTTGTGCTACGGTTGGTAATAAGGGTATTCAAATCCAACTTGGTGGTGCTAGGACACTCAAAATAATTTTCGACAGTTGGTTCTGGCGAGGCTTGACAGTCACAGTGATAGGTAATTGTAATAGGATCAGATACGGCGGTAAGTGCATTACATCCCGTACCAGGTAAGCCTGTTCGAACGGATTCATTAACAGCTTGTTCTGTTGCCCCTACCCATACTCGATACTCCATACCATCGCTGTATCGAGATGGATCTACAGAAATGGTAATATTGTCACGCAAATCAGTAGGTCCTGCAGACTCCCATTGACCCTCGGGATTTTTGAATTGGAAATGATAGTAAGGAGTACTAAAAAATTCGGTTAAATCGTATACAGCTAATGCTTCCAATAGCACTGGAACGTTGTTGCCTTGGCCACATACAGTTACAACGGGTTTGTAAGCATTGTCAGAATAAATCTGAATTTCAGGTCGACAAGCACTAAAAGTAATGTCGTCTACACCAATGTCATTACCAACAACGGTGCTTTCTGTTCCTTCGTAATTGTTTTTAATGGTAACAATAAATTTAGTGTAGTCGCCAGAATTAAATGATCTACCAAAACGTTGCCATGGAGAGCCTGGGTTAAGATCGCCTGTCGGAATATCAAAGAAGGTGTTTGTTCCATTATTGCCTATACCCACTACCGATAAAGTGGCATTTACAGGAGCTTGCCCAGAGGTATTATCTACGTTACAGATAAAGGCACTAAAATCATACACAGTATTGGAACATAGGGCATTATCATCTATTGTATAAGTAAATATTACTTTGGAATCTTTACCGCAATCTGCTAAGAAAAAGCCATCTTTGGCAGGATTTTGGCCCATACCACCGTCTTCCACGGGGCGTTGAGTATTTCCTCCTGTAATATGGCTAGAAGTCCAGTGTCCACCTTGTGATGGCACTTTTAGAATGGCATAACTATCAGGGGGGAAGGTGCCGCTTGCATAATTGTAATCCGTAATGTCGTCTTCAACGGCATCTTGAAATTTAGCCCTGTTTGCACTCATCAACTTAATGATATTATCATTCTCAAGATCAAAGCTTTCGGTAAAAATAGGAATCAAATCACCTGCTTTAGCACAGCAAACTACGGGACTGATAGCAACGTTGGTAGTGGTTCCAGCTGAGGTGGTTTTTTGAGTATAGAGAATCTCGGTACCTTTTTTAGCGCGATAATGCTTGGTTTCCAGTACAAGTACATCCATCGTAACACCTGTTTCGCCTGTAATGGGAGTCCAGGTAGTTTCTCCTGGGTTGCATTCTTCCCATGTAATAGGAGCAGAAAGCCCAACTGCTGTTAGTTTGGTTGTTTCGCCAGCGCAGACTTCAAAGCCTTGGCTCGAGGTTACCATTTTGGTGCATGGTCCAGATATACCTATATGTGTAAAATAAAAGGTTTGTGAGCCTTTGTTGTTGTACGAAGCATTATATGCAAAAGTTACAGTTGCTTGCGTTGTTTTCGCTGTGAAGGTCCATTCGTGGGGTCGACTTTGCACAGATGTTCCAAAACTAGGCCATTCTGGGCCACTTAGATTGCTTACGCCGCTAAAGCCCCTTTTTAATTGCATATCCTGTCCAGAAATTTTACCATTCAAGGTGAATGTATATTGTCTGTTAGGGACAAGATTATCCAATGTGATGGTAATTAATGTTCTACCGTCATTGTCGTTGTTGTAGCCAAACTCTGCTGCGCCGTTTACGACACGGTATTTCCCTTTGGCACCATTCACATTGCCTTCTTGAAAAACAAAGGTTGTGCTAATGCTACTAATGAATGGAGCATCCAAGTACGTTTCCTCAAAAGTCCACGAGGAGCTTGTAATTCCTGGGTTGGGTGTAAAGTTAATAGTGGAAGATTCGTTTATTGTTGTTTGCCCCCATGCAGCGCTGGTGCCTAACAATAAGAAGAACAATGTAAAGAGTAATGAATGCGCTCTTTTTGTCATAATATGTGTTGTTTAAGGTTTACAAATAGATTTCCTTTGGCTACTATAAGCCAATATTCGGGCAAATTTACTACTTTTTTCGTAAATACGAGCAATACTAGTACCTTATTAACACAAAATCAGTACAAAATATTGTGTTTGTTGATAAAAACACAGCATAAATAGGCGGCAATACGCCTAAAAATTGTAAATTTGTTACCTTGAATTTGTAAACAAGAAGAATGCTCAGTTAGTCGATTAATCGGTTGGTCGATTAGTCGGAGCAAAGCGACTTAATTATGGCAAAACAGGCAGAAACGCCCATGATGGCGCACTTTTACGAGATGAAAAAGCAACACCCCGACGCAGTGCTGCTGTATCGTTGTGGCGACTTTTACGAAACCTACGGCGACGATGCTGTGTTGGCCTCGCAAATATTGGGTATTTCGCTTACTTACCGAAGCAAAAACTCGCCCAACCCCATTAGCATGGCAGGTTTCCCCTTTCATGCGCTCGATAATTACCTGCCTAAACTGGTGCGTGCAGGGCATCGTGTGGCCATTTGCGACCAGTTGGAAGATCCCAAACTTTGCAAAACCAAGCTGGTAAAACGTGGCATTACCGAGTTGGTAACCCCAGGTATATCGTACAACGATCAGTTGCTCGATAACAAATCCAACAACTTTTTATGCGCCTTGCATGTGCAAAAAAGCATGGTGGGAGCGGCCTTTTTAGACATATCGACGGGCGAATTTTTAGTAGCCCAAGGCGGCGAAGCCTATATTGCCAAGCTAATTAGCAGCTTTTCCCCCAAAGAAATTTTGTATGCTCCTGGCAAAGAGGTATGGGTCGATACCATGGCCGATTACAGCATCGCTCGTTTTAAAATGGACGATTGGATTTTTACGCCCGATGCTGCCCAAGGCCGTTTGAGCAAGCAATTTGAAGTAAAAAACCTAAAAGGATTTGGTATAGACGGTATGACCGAGGCCATTGTGGCAGCCGGAGCCGTATTGTTCTACCTAGACCAAACCCAACACTTCCAAACGGCACACATTAGCCGCATTGCCCGCGTAGCCGAAAATAATTTTGTATGGCTCGATAAATTTACCATTCGCAACTTGGAACTTTTTGGTAGCAACTACAGCGATGGCAAAAACTTTGTCGATGTGTTAGACCATACCCAAACCCCCATGGGCGCGCGTTTGTTGCGCAGGTGGGTGGCTTTCCCTTTAAAAAACGTGGCAGACATTGTGGCTAGACAAGAAATGGTCGAAGCCTTTTTCCGCGAACCCGAACTAAAAGATGCCTTGTTGCGCCAGTTGCCCCTCATTGGCGATATGGAGCGTTTGGTATCGAAAGTATCGGCAGGACGCATCAACCCACGCGAGGTGGTGCAACTCAAAACCGCCTTGTTTGCCATTGAACACATACAAGCTTTGTGCAGTTCGTCGTCGTGCGATGCTTTGCGCGATATGGGCGATAAACTCCACCTATGTGCCGATATTCGCAACCAAATTGACCAATGGGTAGAGCTGGATCCGCCCATGGCTGTAAACAGGGGTGGTGTTATTAAAGCAGGCATCGATGCCGAATTGGATGAGTACCGCCGATTGGCGTATTCGGGCAAAGATTATTTGCTGCAAATGCAACAACGCGAGGCAGAGGCAACGGGCATTAGTAGCCTGAAAATCAGTTACAACAATGTGTTTGGTTACTACATTGAGGTGCGCAATACCCACAAAGAATCCGTTCCCGAAACCTGGATTCGCAAGCAAACCTTGGTCAATGCCGAACGCTACATTACCCCCGAACTCAAAGAGTACGAAGAAAAAATATTGGGTGCCGAAGAGCGCATTCTTATCATCGAAAACCGCTTGTTCCAAGAGCTATTGATGCAGCTGTTGGGTTGCACGCAAGCCTTGCAGGCCGATGCCGAAATCATCGCCCAAATGGATGTGCTGTGCAATTTTGCCGTTATCGCCGCCCAAAATAAATACAACCGACCCGTTATTACCGATTCCGATGTGTTGGAAATTAAAGGCGGTCGTCACCCCGTTATTGAACAGCAATTGCCTGTGGGCGAGCCTTATATCCCCAACGATGTGTACTTGGACAGCTCGTCGCAACAAATCATCATCATAACCGGTCCTAACATGGCGGGTAAATCGGCCTTGCTAAGACAAACCGCTCTTATTACCCTAATGGCGCAGATAGGCAGTTTTGTGCCTGCCGATAGCGCACAAATTGGGGTGGTGGATAAAATCTTTACCCGTGTAGGAGCAGGCGATAACATTTCGATGGGCGAAAGTACCTTTATGGTAGAGATGAACGAGGCCTCGAGCATCCTAAACAACCTATCCAATCGTAGTTTGGTCTTGTTCGATGAGTTGGGGCGTGGTACCTCTACTTACGATGGTATTTCGTTGGCGTGGGCCATTGTAGAGTACATACACGAGCACACAGCCCACAAAGCACGTACCTTGTTTGCTACCCACTACCACGAGCTAAACGAAATGGAAAAGAGTTTCGGCCGCATCAAAAACTTCCACATTACCGTAAAAGAGGCAGGTGGCAAGGTTATTTTCTTGCGCAAGTTGGCGCCTGGAGGCAGCGAACATAGCTTTGGTATTCACGTGGCCAAGTTGGCGGGCATGCCCAAAAGCGTGCTAAACCGTGCTGAGCAAGTGTTGGCATCGCTCGAAAGCCAAAACAGCCGCGAAAGCATTAGCAAACCCCTTACTGGTTTGGCAGAGAGCCGCGAGGGCTACCAATTGAGCCTATTCCAATTAGACGACCCCGTGCTTGCCTCCATCCGCGACGAAATCAAAAACGTAGATATCAACAACTTAACGCCCATCGAGGCCCTTAATAAACTCAACGAAATCAAAAAAATCATCACCGGAAAATCGTAACAATCGACGAACTAATTATACAATGACAAAAAAAACCGAATTATTAACTGGCGCTACAGGCAACATGGGTGGCGCAGGTTTAGCAGAATTGCTAAAAAAAACAGACCTATACAACATTCGTTTGTTGGTGCGTCCCAGCAAAACCAACAAAAAGAAGTTGGCTTATTTAGAAGGTAATCCCAACGTTACCATCGTGTGGGGCGACCTTACCAATTACGACCACATGCTAGAGGGCGTTACAGGCTCTGATATTGTACTGCACGTAGGGGGCATGGTATCGCCCAGTGCCGATTATTTTCCTAAACGTACCTTGCACACCAACATTACTGCGGCCAAAAACCTAGTAAAAGCCGTGCTAGCCCAACCCAATGCCGATAACATTAAAGTGGTGTACATTGGCACCGTAGCCCAAACGTCCGACCGCAACGAGCCCATCCATTGGGGACGTACTGGCGACCCCATTTGCATTAGTGTGTACGACCACTATGCCATGAGCAAAACCGAGGCCGAAAAAATCATCGTAGAATCGGGCATTAAAAACTGGGTAAGTTTGCGTCAAACCGGTATTTTGTAC
>JAGCMZ010000048.1 GCA_017646225.1 Paludibacteraceae bacterium
CCTATTAAAGGCTTTGCTACCACACTTATTATTGATATTATCACCTCGTTCTTTACCGCTGTATTTGTAACCCGTTTAATCTACAGCAGTATGAGCGAAAATGGTAAACTTAACACATGGACCTTTACTACTAAGTTATCTAAAAACTTACTTACCAACGTAAGAGTTAATTGGTTAAAACTACGTAAAACCAGCTACATTGCTGCTGGCATTATGATTGTGGTAGCGATTGCTTCACTATGCACCATCGGTTTAAACCAAGGCATTGACTTTACTGGTGGTAGAAACTATGTAGTTCGTTTCAACGAAAATGTAAATACAGAAGAAATTGAAAGCAAATTACAAGATGGTTTAAAAGATGCTTCTGTTTCTGTAATTACTATTGGTAGCGAAAACCAAGTTCGTATTTCTACCAACTACAAAATTAACGATAACAGCGAAACCGTTGATGATGAAATTGAAAGCATCCTTTACACCGAATTGCAAGCATTGTTTGCAGACCAAGAAGTAAGCAAAGATATGTTTGTTAACGGTTATGTGCTAAACAACGGTAAAGCTAGTTTAGCCACAGACGATGCCACCGAAACCTACGGTATTCAAAGTTCACAAAAGGTAAGTGCAGCTATTGCAGACGATATTAAATTGGATGCTAGTATTGCTATCTTACTATCAATCTTAGGCATCTGTTTGTACATTCTAGCACGTTTCCGTAACATTTCTTACAGTACTGGCGCATTGTTTGCATTGGTACACGACGTTATCTTCATCATTGGAGCATACTCTTTGTTGTACAAGATTATGCCATTCTCTATGGAGATTGACCAATCGTTTATAGCGGCTATTCTTACCATAGTTGGTTACTCTATCAACGACAAGGTGGTTGTATTTGACCGTGTACGCGAAATGGTTAACTTGTATCCCAAACGCGACCGTGGAGAAATCATTAACGAAGCTGTAAACGCTACCCTTATTCGTACATTAAGCACCTCGTTATCTACCGCATTGGTGTTAATTGTAATTCTACTTTTAGGTGGCGAAACCATTAGAGGCTTTGTATTTGCTATGCTAATTGGTGTAATAGTAGGTACCTATTCTACCATCTTTGTAGCTGTTCCAGCTGCCTACGATTTCATAAAAAAAGGCGAAGCTAAACAGCTAAAAAAATAAGTTCACAACCTATATCTTTAAGAGGAGTCTTTTGAAAGGCTCCTCTTTTTTTTAACAGTTTTCGTAAGTTTCACTTGCTATGTGTTATTTTTTTTAGGTTGTTTTAATGCATATCAACTATTTTTTATATCTTCGTAAGTTAACATTTTTATCAAACACATATGAAAAAAGTTCTACTTCTTGGCATTGCACTGTGTTACGGCCTCTTGTCGTTAGCACAAGTGACATCTGACCCACAATTTATCACAACGAATTACAGCAGTGATTTCGACATCATTTTTGATGCAACCCAAGGTGGTGGCGGCATGAAAGACGTAACCACTTGCTATGCACACACGGGTCTTATTACCTCTAAAAGTACCGGCAATTCCGACTGGAAAAACGGAACTGCATGGGGTGATAACGACGAAAAATACAAATTAACCAAAATCGAAGACAACAAATGGAAGTTAACCATTAAAGGTGGTATCACAGCTTTCTATGGTGCTCTTCAAGCAGGTGAAACCGCAAAAAAACTGTGTTTCGTATTCCGTTCACAAGGCAGTGACAAACAATCAGAAGACCTTTTCTACGAACTATACCCAGAAGGTGAAGTTATTGTAGATTTAAAAACTCCTACCAATGGTACAACTGCCGAAATTGGTGACAATCTATTAGTAGATGTAGTAACATCGGCAGTATTAGACAAAATTGAAGTTTATCTTAACGACAAAAAAATACTTGAAAACGCTGGCGAATCTAGCATAAAAGGTTCTTATCCACTTACCGAAGCAGGCGAATTTACAGTTAAAGTAATTGGTTACAAAGACGACAAAACTTTCGAAGATTCCGCTAAAATCCAAGTATTTACTCCTTCTACCGAGAAAGATGTTCCTGCTGGTTTAAAAGAAGGTATCAACTACACAGGCGGCAACAAAGTTGCGTTGGTTTTCCGCGCTCCTCTTAGCAAAAACATTTACGTACTTGGCGACTTCAACAATTGGGAAATTAACGAAGATTACCACATGTATCGCCAAAATATCTACAACGATAAGGACGAATTGGTAAACGCCCTTTTCTGGTTAGAGTTTGAAGTAGAAGATATCCACAAAAAATACGGATTCCAATACTATGTAGACGGGAAAGTACAAGTAAGCGATCCTTATTCTGAGGTAATTCTAGACCCATGGAACGACAGAGAATTGTCTCGCTATTTAGAGGGAGAAGGTTTACCTGCATATCCAGAAAAAGGCGATGGTTTGGTATCCATCATACAAATAGAAGAAGAAAATCCCTACCAATGGGAAGTAACTGATTTTAAAGCTCCTAAAAAAGAAGACCTGAACATCTACGAACTATGTGTTCGCGACTTTGTTACCAACAAACGTCTATCTACCATTCAAGAAGATTATTTAGATTATATTGAAAAATTAGGTATTAATGCCATTGAATTAATGCCAGTATCCGAATTTGACGGCAACAATAGCTGGGGGTATGATCCTAACCACTATTTTGCATACGATAAAGCATACGGTAACAAAAACGAATACAAAGCTTTTATTGACGAATGCCACAAGCGCGGTATCGCCGTTATCATTGACATGGTATTTAACCATGGTACGGGTCAACAACCCTTTGCTAAATTGTACTGGGAAGGCAATGCAACTGCCGAAAACAACCCATGGTACAACCGTGTAGCACGCCACCCATTCAACGTATTCCACGACTTTAACCACGAATACGAAGGAACCCGCATGTTCTTTAAACGCGTACTAAAATTCTGGTTAGAGGAATACAAGGTTGATGGTTTCCGCATGGACTTAACCAAAGGTCTTACCCAAACCAACTCTGGCGAGGATGCTGGCAAATGGGGCAAATACGATGCTAGCCGTATTGCCATTCTAAAAGACTACTATAGTGCCGTTAAAGAAACCAAAGAAGATGCCTACTTTATTCTAGAACACTTATCAGAATACAAAGAAGAGCAAGAATTGGCCAACGCTGGCATGCTTCCATGGCGCAACATGAACAATAGCTATAACCAAGCTGCCAAAGGCACTCCTGGTTCTAGCCACTTTGTGGATAACAACAAAAAAGGTGGCATGTACACCAACCAATGGGTAGGTTATGCCGAAAGCCACGACGAAGAACGCAACATGTTTATTGCCAAAGAATACGGCACTGGAAACATCAAAACAGACGAAGCCGTTCGTTTGGGTCGTGTTCCTGCGCTAATTGCTTTCTCGCAACTACTACCTGGTCCTAAAATGATGTGGCAATTTGGCGAAATGGGTTACGACTACTCTATCAACTATTGTGGAGCAGGTAAACCCCTTGACGATGGTTGTAGAACCAGCCGCAAACCCATTCCATGGATTCTAAAATGGGATCAAAACGAGCTGCGTATGAATACCTACTACCAATCAGCCAAAGTAATCAACTTAAGAACCAAACATCCTGCCTTCTTCCGCGAAAACGCTGTTACAGCAACCAACTGTAACCAAGGAACCTTCTCGGTACCACGTCGTATAGATGTACACTATGTAAAACCCGCTAACGACCCAACAGCAGAAGAAAGCATTGATATCATTATCTTGGCCAACTTCCACGCTACCGAGAACGTGACCACCAGCGGTAACTTTGCACACACCGGCATTTGGTACAATTACATGACTGGCGAACAAATTCAAGTAGGTCGCACCAACAAAACCCTTACCCTAAAACCAGGTGAATTGTTGATCTTAACCTCACGTCCTTTGGATAACACCGTATCAATTGACGAAGCTACTGCTAACGAAAACGGATGCTTGGTTTACCCAACCATCACCAACGATCTTGTTACCGTTATTGCTGCAGAAACTCCTGCTGCTATCCAAGTATTTAACTTAACTGGCAACATGGTAGCTAGCAACACCAACAGCGAAACCATCTCGTTGGCTGCATTGGTAAAAGGAACTTACCTTGTACGCGTTCAAATTGGCAACCAAATTTCAACCCACAAAATCATTAAACAATAATACCATGAAACGTCATTTATTATATGCATCTATAGTTGCTTTTGCTACCCTATTGTGTAGCTGCAGCACCACAGGAGATCAACCTTCAACCCCACAAACACAAGATGAAATTGAGGCAGCATGGCCTAATTTGTACGATGTTGCCGAAGTGGGCACCTTTGTAAAAGTTATGCGCGATACCACTGGTATGTTTATTATGGGCGATGACAACAGCATCAACGCCAACGAAGCTCCTGCTCACGTGGTAAAATTCAGCAAATCGTACTACATTGGCATGTACGAGGTAACCCAAGCACAATGGAAAGCCATTATGGAATCGAACCCTTCTAGCATCAAGGGCGACAATCTTCCTGTCAACAACGTTTCTTATAGCGACGTTACCAAATTCATTACCAAACTGAACGAAAAAACAGGACATGTATTCCGCTTGCCTACCGAAGCAGAATGGGAATATGCTGCCATGGGCGGCAAATTGAGCAACGGTTATACCTTTAGCGGCAGCAACGACGTAAATGCCGTAGCATGGTGTGCTGGCAACTCGGGCGACGACCTACACCCTGTTGGTCAAAAACAACCCAACGAATTGGGCATCTACGACATGAGCGGTAACGTAGCAGAATGGTGCAAAGACCGTTGCACTACTTATAAAAACGGCGAACAAATTGACCCAGAAGGAAAAACAGGCGGTTATTCTGTACGTGGTGGACGCTTTGACGACAACGAAGACTACCTTCGTTGCAAAGCTCGTCTAGGCATGGAAAAATCTAGCAAATTCTACAACCTAGGTTTCCGTCTTCTTTTAGAAGAACCTAAACAATAAGAACAATATACACCAACAAAAAAGAGGGTATCCCATGGATTACCCTCTTTTTTGTTATCTATCGATAGTTGACTAAGGAAACCGATACTATTATTCTGTACAATTGGTACACATTGAAATGACAGCTCTATTTTTCCTAATTTGTTCCCTAAATTTTGCTGCTTTATCGCCATTCCAAATGGAATAAAAGGATTGGTTTAGCATATTTCCGTACGCATGAGCCGCATGTTTATCGTAACAACAAGGCAACACCCTGCCATACACATCTACAATAACAGACGACCACATCCTAAAGCACCTGTTTTTCCATTTTCGTTTGGTGCGCAACGAACCATCTGACATCTGCACGTACCGACGGTTTTTATCTTCTTTTGGTAATAAATAATTGTCGTAAAACTGGGCCTTCTTAAAGTAGAACTTCTTTACACCCAACGATTTAACCAAGCGAATAATTTCTTGCTTCTCGTTTTCGGTCGATTGCAATAGCAAACATTGCACCTCTACAGGCAACCCCACCTCTACACAACGTTTTATACCTTCCGTAACCTTGGTAAAATCTCCTCCCACCCTGTATTTCTCGTACGATTGTTGATTGGCACCATCCAAACAAATAATCAAACGCTTTAACCCCGACTGCTTTAAGGCTTCAATAACATCGAGCGTTAAAAAGTGACCATTGGTCGATACACAGGTATAGATTTTTTTTCGATTGGCGTATTGTATCATTTTAGGCAAATCCTTATTGAGAAAAGATTCGCCTTGAAAATACAAATTGAGGTACATCAAATAAGGCGATAAGGCATCCACTACGTACGAGAAATCTTGATACGATAAATTTTGCGCTTTTTTATCAATTTGATGCCTGCCCGTAGGGCATTGAGGGCACGATAAGTTGCAATAATTAGCCGGTTCGATAGATGCCGCATACGGATACCCTTTGATAGCATTCCTACGCAACAATACCGACCCCATATACGACGTTCCTAATTTTGCTAGATTACAAACTCGTTTTGCTGATAACCAAGACAATGGATAACAAATCATACCGCAAAGTTCACGATTTCGTCATCTTAAAAGGAAAAAAATATGTTAATTTTTACAAATATTGCGCACATACCTCCTTACTTTCATTAAAAAAGAGCCTATCAACTAATTGAATTATTGTTTTTTTTCTATCTTTGTACCGATATACTGTTTTTTGATTAAGACAATTATTTACTTTAATTACAATAGAATGAAAAAGAGTTTATTACGCTTAGGAATTTGCTTGGCAGCGATGGCTGCTTTGGCATCGTGTCAAGATTTGGGCGAATTAAAACCCGAATACTTTACCGTAAACCCAAACACACTTGAAGTTAAAGGTGGCAAAGTAGAAGGTACTATTACCGCTACATTCCCTGAAAAGTACTTTGCTGAAAAAGGCGTAGTGGAAGTTATCCCCGTATTGGTATACGAAGGTGGCGAAGCTACTTCTGAATCGGCTACTTACCAAGGTGCTAAAGTAGAAGGCAACAACGAAACCATCCAATACAAAGCTGGTGGTACCGTTTCTCAAAACTTCTCGTTCGACTATGTACCTGCAATGAAACAATCGAACTTGATTTTGCGCTTCAAAGCTACTTTGAAAGACAAAGAAGTTCAAATCCCAGAAATTCAAATTGCTGTAGGTTGTATCGCTACTGCTACTTTGGCTGATGCTACCGATATCAACCCTGCCGTTGCTCCTGCAGAATTTATGCGCGACACAGCAGAAGTAACCAAAGCTGACATCATGTTCCAAATTCAACAATCTAACGTTAAAAACAACAAAGACGTTAAAGCGTTGAATGCTGCTGCAGCTGCTACTGCTAAAGATTCTCTTCGCACTGTAAAAGGTATCGAAGTAATCTCTGCTGCTTCTCCTGATGGTGGTGTTGAATTGAACGAAAAATTGGCTAACGCTCGTCAAGAAAACACTGTTAAATTCTTGAAAAGACAAAAAAACAACCAAGCCGCTATCGATGCTAAATACATCGCTCAAGATTGGGAAGGTTTCCAACAATTGGTTAACGAATCTAGCATTCAAGACAAAGAATTGATCTTGAACGTATTGAGCCAATACCAAGATCCTGCTGAACGTGAAGCACAAATTAAAAACCTTTCTGCTGCTTACACCGAACTAGCAAAAGACATTCTTCCTAAATTGCGTCGTTCTCAATTGGCTCTTACCGTTATCAAAGCTGGTAAAACCGACGCACAAATCCTTGACTTGGCTAAAAACAACCCAAGCGAATTGAACATCGAAGAATTGATGTACGCTGCTACCATCGCTGCTACTGCAGAAGATGCTGCAAGCTTCACCGAAACCAACGCTAGCCAAAACCCAGAAAACTGGAGAGCTAACAACAACTTGGCTGCTCTTCAATTTACCAAAGGTGAATTTGACAACACCAAAGCATCGCTAGACAACGCTAGCAACAACGGTGGTGCTGAAGCAAGCGAAACCAACTTCAACTATGCATTGCTTGCTATGTTGAACAACAACACCGAAGATGCTGCCGCATACCTAGGCAAAGCTTCTAACATCGAACAACTTAACGAGGCTCAAGGTTTGCTTTGCATCCAAAAAGGCGAATATGCAAAAGCTGTTGACGCATTCGGCAATACCGTATCTAACAATGCTGCTTTGGCACAATTGTTGAGCGGCAACACCGACAGAGCTGCTGCTATCTTGGAAAGCATCAACGAAAAAGACGCTAACACTTATTACTTGATGGCTATCTGCGCTGCTCGCGACAACAACCTAGAAAAAACTTGCTCTTCGTTGAAATCAGTTGCTGGTATCTGCAAGAAAAAAGCTGCTGACGCTGCTACCGACCTTGAATTTGCTAAATTCTGGTTGCTAGACGAATTCAAAGCTGCTATTCAATAAGCATATTTTTAACTAAAAAAGACGGGATAATCGATAGGTTATCCCGTTTTTTTGTATTTTTGCACCAACGTATAAGGACAATACCATGAGACACATTCTTACAATAACTTTATTCCTTTCTATTCTACTAACCAGCTGTGTACAAAGCGACGTGGTACTAAAATCTAGCCCACACATCAAAACATTTACCTTTAAGTCACATAAAGAGGTTCCTGGTATTGAAAATATCCAATTTACTGTTGATACCATTAATTGCCTTATTTACAACGAAGACTCTGCAGCATACGGCTATAGTTTAAGTAAGTTATTGCCTTACATCACCTATACAGGAAGTCCTAAAGAAATAAAAGTCAACAATGTAAGTTGGAGCACCGAAGATAGTATCGACTTTAGCCAACCTGTTTCGATGTACATTTTGTCCCAAAACCAAAAAAACGAGGCTACCTATACCATTACCGTTAACCAACACAGCGTTAATCCAGACGAGATTATCTGGAAAGAACCTACTGTTATAAACAGCAATGCATCATCGTTCATGGTTGCCACCACTACACAAGCCATTTATGTTTTTGTTTGCAACCCACAAGCAACCAACTATCAATACATTGTCTATAGCAACTACGGAAGCGGATGGTCACAAGAAGTAAGTTTTGAATCGGAGTACGAAATATCGTCGATAGCTACTCTACAAGACCAGATTTATGCTATAGACCCAACAGGAACATCGCTTTTGCTATTTAATCAAGACCAATGGACAACAGTAGGTACATTGACAGAAGGAACCATGACCACATTGCTAGGTAGCCTACAAAAAACACTTTGGATAGCTGGTAAAAACGCAAGTAACGATGCCATTTTGCTTTCGTACAATGGCAACCAAATCCAACAAAACACCCAAAGCACCTTACCCAACCAGTTTGCTTTAGAGGGAGCAACCACCCTACAAACCCCATACGGATTGTATCTTATTGGCGGAGAACAAGATGGCGTAGCGCAAAACTGCATTATATCGTCCGATAACGGCTATTATTGGACCAACATCCTAAACCAAACAGGCAAGTATTGTATTACTCCTTGCTACGAACCCATTTGCGCTTACTACGACCACAGCATCTTTGTGATGAACGGATTCAACAATGGTCAAGTTGTTACCGATAATTATGTTTCCAACAACAATGGCTATTCGTGGAACCTCATCGACTCATACCAACAACAACCTAGCACCTTCACTTTCCAAAAAGGCGCTTGTGCTACCGTCCTTAACAACAACCTATACCTATTTAACACACAAGCTAGCAATCAAAAAGCGCTTGAAGTATGGGAAGGACGCATCAGAAGGGTTGATTTTATCCGAAAATAAAACATGAGTCGCACGGCCATTTTTCCCGGTTCTTTTAATCCTTTTACCCAAGGACACGCCAATATAGTAGAAAGGGCACTGCGCCTTTTCGACAGGGTTATTATTGCCATTGGCGATAACAGCCATAAAGAAGGAGCCGAAGAAGATAACGCCAGCATCATTGAGCAATTGTACCAAAACAACCCTCAAATCAAAGTTATTCGATACAATTGCCTCACAGCCGACCTACTACAAAAAGAAAATGCCACGTGCATTATCCGTGGCATTAGAAACGAGACCGATTTGGCGTATGAACAAGAAATCGCCAAGGTCAATTATACTTTCTTTGGAGCGGAAACCATCTTTTTACTAGCCGATCCTGCCTTAAAAGAAGTTTCATCCAGCATTGTGCGCGAATTAAAAAAATATGGGAAAGATGTTTCGTCGTATCTTCCCCAACAAGATTAAAGCATTGCTGAAATTTTGCTAACGCGCGCCAAGTGACGACCGCCTTCAAAATCGGTTTGTAGGAATGCTTCAATAATCAATTCAGCTGTAACTTGACTGATAAAACGTGCAGGAATCGACACAATGTTTGCATCGTTGTGTTGACGAGCCAATTTAGCCAACTCCACTTGCCAGCACAATGCAGCACGCACGTTTTTGTATTTGTTAGCCACCATGCTAACACCATTACCACTACCGCAAATAGCAATACCGAAATCGAATTTTCCGTCATTTACGTCTTTTGCCATAGGGTGAATCATATCGGGATAGTCTACACTATCACTCGAATAGGTACCAAAATCTTTCAATTCGAACAATTTGTCCGAGAAAATTTTCACCAATTCTTCTTTAAGTTCAAAACCTGCATGATCGCAAGCCACAGCAACACGTAAAGTATTTAAATCTTTCATATTAGGGGTTTTATTTAATATTTTGTTTAGTGGTACAAAAGTAATGCAAATATCACAAACCTAGCATATCGGTTTGCAAAAGTTTTTCAAATTCTTTCCAATATTGTGGATATGATTTGGTCACCACCTGTGGATTGTTAATTTTTATTTCGCTCAATTTTAATACAGCAGGAGCAAATGCCATGGCCATGCGATGATCTTCGTAAGTATCAATAACGAGTGGTTGCATGGGCAATGTTTTTTCTCCGTCCCAAACCAAAACACCATCGGCTACTTCTCTCAACACAAAACCCATCTTTTTGCACTCGGCAATCAAGGCTGCAATGCGGTCGGTTTCCTTTATTTTTAGGTTACCCAATCCCGAGAAACGAAAAGGAACACCCAACAGCAAACAAGCAACCACCAAAGTTTGCGCCAAATCGGGTTGCGAGGCTAAATTACAATCATAGCACGATGACAATTGAACCTCTTTGCTTGCTATAAGCACCCCTTGCGAGGTAAAAGTAGTAGTAACACCCAATGGGGCAAACAAACGCACCAATTCCGAATCACCTTGCCAGCTATCGGCATTCAAATAAGGCAATGTTATAGAAGCATTACCGTGCAATGCCACTACAGCATACCAGTAAGAGGCTGCCGACCAATCGTTTTCTACAACAAAAGGACGTGCTTGGTAAGCTTGTGGCGCTACCTGAACAACCGTACCATCAAACGTCGATTCAATACCAAAATAGTGCATCAACGATAAGGTCATGTTGATATAAGGAACGCTCACTACCTTATCTGCTAGTTGCAGTGTCAAACCTTCTTGCATCAACGGAGCTACCATTAACAAAGCCGATATATACTGACTACTAACACCACCATTAAGGGCTATTTTACCACCCTTTAACTTTTTGCCGACAATGCGAAGCGGAGGATATCCTTCCTGTTGCAAATAGGTAATATCGGGCCCTAGACTACGCAAAGCATCC
>JAGCMZ010000049.1 GCA_017646225.1 Paludibacteraceae bacterium
AAGCCCCATGTTGCCCAACCATTCTGACGCAATGGTGCGGTTGTAGGCAGGGGTAGAGGTAATTTGAAAACCTTCGGACAGGGTGTCGGGTACAGTGGCGGTTTCGGCGGCAAAGTCTTCGTTGATAAACCAGGCTTTTACCCCTTCGCCCGATGTAAGCGGGGTAGTACGAATGGAATCGTTTTGGGCATACAGCGATGTGCTAAGCAGCAATGCCCAGCCTATTAAATGTATGTACCAGATTCTCTTCATTTAGGCCTGCAAAGGTAAGCAATTTTTTTGACTTAATGGGCGCTTGTTACAAACGCCTCATGAGTTGAGGTACGATGGCGGCTTTCCAGGTAGAGAAGTCGCCTGCAATGATGTGCTTGCGTGCCTCTTGGGTAAGCCAAACGTAAAAAGACAGGTTGTGAATGGAGGCAATTTGCATGCCCAACAGTTCGCCTGTCATAATAAGGTGGCGCAAGTAAGCTTTGCTATAGGCGGTATCTACGTAAGCGGTACCATCTGGATCGATGGGCGAAAAGTCATTGGCCCATTTTTTGTTGTGCATGTTGAGGGTGCCTTGCAAGGTAAAGAGCATGCCGTTGCGTCCGTTGCGGGTAGGCATCACGCAGTCGAACATATCTACACCGCGTTCTATCGCTTCTAATATATTGGCGGGCGTACCTACGCCCATTAGGTAACGAGGTTTGTCTTTGGGCAAAATTTCGTTTACCACCTCTATCATTTCGTACATTTTTTCGGTAGGTTCGCCTACGGCTAAGCCGCCAATGGCATTTCCTTCGCAGTTTTGTTCGGCAATAAACTCGGCCGATTGTCTGCGTAAGTCGGGGTAAACGCAACCTTGAACAATGGGGAAAAAGGTTTGGTTGTATCCGTATAATGGGTCGGTCTCTCTAAAATGATTCAATCCGCGAGTTAACCAACGATGGGTCATCTCCATCGATTTTTTTGCGTAATCGTAGGGAGCGTCGCCTGGTGTGCATTCGTCCAAAGCCATGGTGATGTCGGCGCCAATAAGACGTTGAATATCTACTACATTTTCTGGGGTAAACAGGTGTTTGGAACCATCAATGTGCGAGCGGAAGGTAACACCTTCTTCTTTTAATTTGCGTGTGCCCGACAATGAAAATACCTGAAAACCGCCGCTATCGGTTAAAATGGGTTTGTCCCAACCATTGAAACGATGCAACCCGCCTGCTTGTTTTAAAATTTCGGTACCAGGACGCAAGTACAAATGATAGGTGTTGCCCAAAATAATGTGCGCCTTAACATCTTGTTTTAGTTCGCGTTGGTGTACACCTTTTACCGAACCAACGGTGCCTACTGGCATAAAAATAGGGGTTTGGATGGTGCCGTGGTCGGTGGTAACGATGCCTGCGCGGGCATTGCTTTTAGGGTCGGTATGTAGTAATTCAAATTTCATAGTCTAACATGTCTTGGGTTAGGGTATGGTTGGTAAGCGTGTTAATGAGACTGGCTTGGTAGGGGTGTTTTACCTTGATGTAATTTTCGGTAAAACCGCTCATGCAGCCACCTTTTTTGGTCGATTCCCATAAAACACGGCGTTGCGTGCCTATTTGCGATTGGTAAAAAGCTTGTTTTTTCTCTTCTGATAGGGATAGCAGCTTGTGACTGCGTTCTTTTTTTACTTGGGGCGATACCTTGTAAGGTATTTTTAGCGCTGCCGTTCCTGCCCGTTCCGAGTAGCTGAATACGTGCAACTCGCTAATGGGCAATGAGGCAATGAATTGATACGATTTTTCAAAAAGCGAATCGGTTTCGCCGCGCATGCCCACAATCACATCTACCCCAATAAAAGCATGGGGCATTTTTTGTTTGATGAGTTGTATTTTGTGGGCAAACAAGGCGGTATCGTATCGGCGATGCATTAACTGCAATACTTCGTCGCTACCGGCTTGCAAGGGGATGTGAAAATGGGGGGCAAAACGTTGGCTCGAAGCTACAAAATTGATGATTTCATCGGACAAAAGATTGGGTTCGATAGACGAAATGCGAAAACGCTCAATGCCTTCTACTTGGTCCAATGCTTGTAACAATTGAAGGCAGGTTTCGCCAGTCGATTT
Organism: Paludibacteraceae bacterium; assembly: GCA_017646225.1. Lineage (GTDB taxonomy): Bacteria > Bacteroidota > Bacteroidia > Bacteroidales > Paludibacteraceae > Enterocola. The sequence continues at coordinate 2,091 of JAGCMZ010000049.1, forward strand.
GCCAAAATCGCCGATGTTTACCCCCGTTAGAATAATTTCCTTTCCGCCGTTTTGAGCTACTTCTTGGGCTTGTTTTACCAAATCGGCAATGGCGCCATTGCGGCTACGACCACGTGCGTAAGGAATGGCGCAGTAGGTGCAAAAGTAGTCGCATCCGTCTTGTACTTTTAAGAAATTGCGGGTACGGTCTTCGGCCGAACAAGATTGATGAAATGGGGTAATTTTGCGGTTGTCGCTTACCAAATGTTGGTTGTTTTGGGTTTGTAGGTGTTCGGGTAAAACAAATTTATCGTTGGCACCCAAAACCTTGTCAACTCCCTCTATTTGTGCGATGCTATCGGCACTTAATTGGGCATAGCATCCTGTAACCACCAAATACGTATTGGGGTAGTTGCGACGTAGTTTGTGTATGGTTTGACGGCATTTTTTGTCGGCAGTATCGGTAACGGTGCACGTGTTGATAACGCAAATGTCGGGAATTTCGTTTTTTTCTGCTTTGCGAAATCCATTTTGCGTTAGGGTTTTACCAATGGCCGATGACTCGGCAAAATTGAGTTTGCATCCTAATGTATAAAAAGCAAATGTTCTAGCCGTATCCATATCGATGATTATTTTTTATGCAATGGGAACAAGGGTTGATTGCCCCATTCTTTTTGAAATAGGACAACATACACCAGACCTGCTGAAAATACGCCTATAACAGAGCCTGCCAATACATCGTCTACAAAATGTTGCGACAAGTAAATGCGCGAATAGGCGCCTAACCATCCGAATAGCACAAGTGCAAGTTGTAACCAACGGTACTTGGCTGGTATGATAGCAGCTAAGCAGGCGCATAGAGCAAAGGCTGCCGAGGTGTGTCCCGAAGGGAAACTATGGTATGCATCCCATATTTCAACCCCTTCTACTGTGGGGGGTAATGACATACCTATTTCTCTAAAATACGTAAGCGGACGAGGATGTGCGCAAGCGTATTTTAGTGCTTGGGTAATGATGGCGGTAACCCCTTGGGTTAGTAAGATATAAAGCCCTTGTCGTTTGTTAAATAGCAACCATGCGATGCCTAAGTATACAGGGAACCCGCCTCCAATGTAGGTAAAATACTTAAAAAAGACGTCCAAAAAAGGGGTGTGGTAACTATTTAGCAAATAATGGGCATTTGCTTTAGAATACTCTAATGCAATTAGCAAAAAAACGAACCATATAAGCGCAAATGCGCTTAAGAATGGTCCGTTATTTTGTTTGTATAGTTGAAAAGTATTTTTCACCTATTAGTAGTTAGCTTTTTTTACTTCAAAATAAGCTTGTGGGTGTGCGCATGCAGGGCATTCTTCTGGAGCTTCTGTGCCGTTGTAAACGAAACCACAGTTACGGCATTGCCAGGTAACTTCTTGGTCTTTTTTGAATACTTTGCCTTCTTGCATGTTTTTCAAGAATGCCAAGTAACGTTGTTCGTGCATGGCTTCTACGGTAGCAATGTTGCGGAAGGTGGTAGCAATTTGATCAAATCCTTCTTCTTCTGCAATGTCGGCAAATTTAGGATAATCGGCAGCCCATTCTTCGTGTTCGCCAGCAGCGGCTGCAATTAGGTTGTCGATGGTTTTGCCAATAACGCCAGCAGGGTACGAAGCAGTAATTTCTACCATGCCACCTTCTAGGTATTTAAAGAACTTTTTAGCGTGTTCTTTTTCTTGTTCTGCTGTTTCTAAGAAGTTAGCAGCAATTTGTTCGTAACCTTCTTTTTTTGCTACGCTAGCAAAAAATGTATAACGGTTGCGTGCTTGGCTTTCGCCTGCAAATGCGATAAGCAAGTTTTTCTCTGTTTGGGTTCCTTTGATTGATTTCATGTTTTTTGTTGTTTAGTCGTTTAGTTGTTTAGTCGATTAAACATTCGGGCTTCGCCAAAATACAAGCGACTGTGAATGCAAAGTTAGGAGATTTTTTTGGTTGACAAAGCAACCGAACAATAATATTTTGCAGATTGTATATTTTTCACTATTTTTGTAAGGTTTTAGTAAAATCATTTAATCAATTAATAATTTTATCAATTTAAAAACTATGTGGTTAGTTAATTCATCCATTGGACGAAAAGTTGTGATGAGCATTTCGGGAGCTGCTTTGGTCTTCTTCCTATTGTTTCACGCAGCAATGAACCTTGTTGCAATTGTCTCTGTAGAGGGTTACAACATGATTTGTGAGTTTTTAGGCGCAAACTGGTACGCACTTGTTGCTACTGCAGGTTTGGCATTTTTGGTGGTAGTGCATATTTTGTATGCTTTCTACATTACCATGCAAAACTACCGTGCACGTGGTAAAGAACGTTATGCAGTATCGGCTCGTCAAGCTGACGTAGAATGGTCTTCTAAAAACATGTTGGCATTGGGTCTTATTATTGTGTTGGGCTTGGGCTTGCACTTGTTCAATTTCTGGTACAAAATGCAATTTGCAGAAATTTTGCACATGGCAGGTGTAGAATCGGTTGATATTGCTAATGCAACCAACGGTGTTTATTGGATTCAAGAAACTTTCTCTTGCCCTGTTTATGTGGTATTGTATTTGGTATGGTTGGGTGCTCTTTGGTTCCACCTTACTCACGGTGTATGGTCTGCGTTGCATACTTTGGGCTTGAACAATAACACTTGGATGCCACGCGTTAAATGCATCTCAAACATTGTATCTACTTTGGTAGTATTGATGTTTGCTGCTGTAGTTGTTTACTACTTTGTAATGTCGCTAATCTAATCAGTAATCAAAATAAAACTATTATATGGCTAAAAAAACCGCTAAACAAGAATTGGCTGAAGCAGCTGAACTTGTTAAAAATACAGTTGTTGATGCTGTATTAGAGGCTAAAGAAAAAGCAGAAGAAGTAGTGAAAGAGGTAGCAAAAGAAGCTGCTAAAGCGTTGAGAGCTACTACCGCACCTACTATTGATGCTAAAATTCCAGAAGGTCCTTTGGCTGAAAAATGGAGCAATTACA
>JAGCMZ010000012.1 GCA_017646225.1 Paludibacteraceae bacterium
ACATCACTCGCTTTCTTTTTTTTGTTATGTAGATTTTCTTCATGATGTGAAAAAAAAAATCAAGAAAAGTTTTCTTTTTTTTGTTTTTTTATTTAAAATTGCCGATTGAAAATTTAGAGTTTTTAAAATTAAATAACACATATAGTTATGAAAAAAGTAAGATATTCTTTCATTTCGTTTCTTTTGGTGGTAGTTTGTGCTACAATAAATGCGCAGATGTATACCGAAACCATGCACCGAACTACTCTGATTGCTGGTGCTGGTGGATTGTGCCATGGAGGTACTTTTGTAAATGCGGTTTTTTTCTCTGAGGTAAAGGCTATCGTACGTGGAGTCGAACAGTTCGATCGTACTTTTGTCAATGCATATTCGGGTGGTGATTTTAATCTGCTTGTTGATCCCGGAATGAATAACCCTGGCTTGGCAGATAATATTGCAAACTCAATGCCCGGTAATTTGGCGTTAGATTATATCGATTGCACTAACGACTGCATGATAGAAGTAGTCGCAGGGCAGGATTTTACGATTGAAACGTTGGCAGGTGGTCATACGGGTTGGGCTAATGCTACTTTGTTTGTCGATTGGGACGGCAATGGCGTTTTCGACGACCACGACATCGATGAATACAACCTCTACGGCTTTAGTAATTTTGCTGACGAAGAAGGTGCTGGCTATGATACCGGTGGTATTAAGCCAAAGTGGACGGTAAAGGTGCCGGCGGACTATCCCGTCGAAAAAACGGTTCGTGTTCGTATGCGTATAGATGAGTCGATAGATGGTGCTTACAAATTGAGAGATTTAGCATTAAGCCATGCTTCTACTATTTATGGTGCAACAAATGGAGCTTGTAATCCTAGTAATTCGGCTCCTTCATGGTTAGCAGGTATGAAGCAATATTTCTATTCGATGTATTTATATCGCTTTACGCCTACGGGGCAGTTCTATAAAGGTACGACCGTCGATGTGGCTTTAAAAATAACACCAAATCCGTACTCCGAAGTTTCGGCTACCGGCTCTCAGGCGATTACCGCTACGGGCAATGTGGCTTGCACTACCACCAATGGAACTGCAATTACAAACCAGAGCGGGTTCGAAAGCTTTTTAGCAAATCCATCGGGCAACTACTATTTGGCAAACGATATAATCCTTACTTCGGTGCCTACACCTTCGTGCAAAGAGTTTACAGGTACGTTCGATGGTAACGGACATACCATTACCTATCCTGCCGCCGCTTCGGTAGCAACACCGGGCGTGCTGTCGAAGGACGAATGTTTCTATCCTTATGCTGAAAATTACGCCGATATGCGTACCCAATTGCTTTCTTTCGACCAAAAGACAGGTACAATGGATATGAGTAATTATCCTCAATATGACATCTGTGGTGGTTTTTGCGGAAAATTGGCACATTCGGGTACCATTAAAAATGTTAAAGTTGTGTACAGTGGTGCGGTAACCTACGATAGTAATAAACAGCAGGTGTTGTTCGGCCTTGTGGCGGGTATTGCCAAGGGACGCGTAGAAAACGTTGCTGTCGATATACAGCAACCCGTACAGGTGCAAATGACTACAAGCGGACGTCCATCGGCCGTAGGTGGTATTGCGGGCATTTTGTTCGGCGGTATCATCAAGAACTGCGATGTCAATGTCGATAATTCGTTTGCTATCAACACCACTTCGGGTTATGCGTTTGAGACGTCTGCGTTGGGTGGATTTGTAGGGCGTTTGCAGTCGGGCGTTATCGGCAATGTCAAGTTTTCGGGTAATACGAGCGGTAAACTGATTTTGCTTGTCGACCCAACTAGAACTTATACCATGAATTACATAGGTGGTATTGCAGGTATGACCAATACACCTAAAAGTATTATAAATGGCGATGATAGTCCACAACATCTGTATTGGGGTTACGACAACGGTTCTACAGGTTTGGATGTGAACAACGTTATTCTTGCCTATAACGGCTCTATGGAGATGACGCAAGCAGCGACGGGAACCGACAACTTCTATTGCCGTGGATTGCTCTTTGGTGAGGCTTGCGACACTGCAACGGTGCCTAACCTGATTACTCAATATGCTACGCTCCCTACTATCGAAGCCAATTGCTCTAATGCACAAGCATTGAGCGGAACGAACATCCCCTTAATATCCAAACCGCTTGGTAGTTGTAATTCTGATCAAGGAGTGGTGAGTACGAAACGTGTCGGTAAGCTCTATCTCTACAAAGACGGTAGAAACCCTGCAAACTCTTCTAATTGTCAGGCTTTTACCAATATCAATGTTACTGATACAAAGCTCGATTGGGCATACGAGGTGCAGACCTTGAGCGATGGCTCGTGTATCAGCTTTTCTACGCCCTATGCGGTGGCTACTTATACGGGTACAAATGCCAATGTACAAGGTATAGAATCGGCTTCGGCTAATGT
>JAGCMZ010000050.1 GCA_017646225.1 Paludibacteraceae bacterium
AACGCCAACATCAAACCCGGCAACGTTATTGTAGGTTTGGCATCGTTTGGACAAGCTACCTACGAAAAACAGTACAACGGCGGTATGGGTAGCAACGGTTTAACCTCAGCTCGTCACGACGTATTTGCCAACTATTTGGCACAAAAATACCCCGAAAGCTACGACGCTTCGGTTCCTGCAGATTTGGTTTATTCGGGCGGTTTGAAATTGACCGATAGCGTAGAAGGTTCGCCCATTGATGCAGGCAAATTGGTACTCTCTCCTACCCGCACCTACGCACCTGTGGTTAAAAAACTATTGGATCAATTGCGTTCACACATCGATGGTATGGTACACTGCTCGGGCGGCGCTCAAACCAAAGTATTGCACTTTGTAGAAAACGTACACGTTATCAAAGACAACTTATTCCCTGTTCCTCCTTTGTTCAAAACCATTCAAGAACAAAGCGGTACCGATTGGAAAGAAATGTACAAGGTGTTCAACATGGGCCATCGTTTAGAGGTGTATATCGATCCTGCTTACGCAGAACAAGTTATTGAAATCTCTAAATCGTTTGGCATTGATGCTCAAATTATTGGCCGTATCGAAGGAAGCGACCACACACACCTAACCATTAACAGCGAATTTGGTACGTTTACGTATTAAGTCGCTGCGCGACGTTAAATCGTGAAATCGCCCAATCGTGATAAAAAAACGATTATTCAATAATAAATAACCTTCGATTAGTCGATTAGTCGATTAACCGATTAGTCAAAAATTATATGGCCGAAAGTTCATTATTAGAAAAAATAGAAGGTTTATACCACAAGTTTGACGAGGTATCGACCCTGATTACCGACCCTTCGGTAATTGCCGATATGCGTCGTTTTGTAAAACTAAACAAAGAATACCGCGATTTGGAACAAATTGTGAACGCGGGCAATAAATACAAAACCATTTTGGCACACATTGCCGAAGCCAAGGAGTTGTTGCAAACCGAAAGCGACCCCGACTTGCGCGAAATGGCCAAAGCCGAATTGGACGAATTGGAGCCTCAAGTCGCTCCAATGGAAGAAGAAATCAAGCTGTTGCTGATTCCTGCCGACCCCGAAGATGCTAAAAATGCCATCGTAGAAATTAGAGGCGGTACCGGTGGCGACGAAGCCGCTATTTTTGCTGGCGACCTATTCAAAATGTACAGCAAATACTGCGAAATGAAAGGTTGGCGCTTAGAGGTAACTTCAATGAACGAAGGTACATCGGGCGGTTACAAAGAAATTGTATTCAATGTAACGGGCGAAGGCGTGTATGGCATTTTGAAATACGAATCGGGCGTACACCGTGTTCAACGCGTTCCTGCTACCGAAACACAAGGCCGTGTGCATACCTCGGCAGCTACCGTAGCCGTTCTTCCAGAAGCCGACGAATTTGATGTGGAAATCAACGAAGGCGAAATTAAATGGGACACCTTCCGTTCCAGTGGAGCCGGTGGTCAGAACGTAAACAAGGTGGAATCGGGCGTGCGTTTGCGTTACATGTGGAAAAACCCAGTAACCGGTACGGTAGAAGAAATTTTGATTGAGTGTACCGAAACTCGCGACCAACCTAAAAACCGCGAACGTGCCCTATCGCGCTTGCGCACCATGATTTACGACCGCGAACACCAAAAATACCTAGACGACATTGCATCGCGCCGTAAAACCATGGTATCAACTGGCGACCGTAGTGCTAAAATTCGCACCTACAACTATCCACAAGGACGTATTACCGATCACCGCATTAACTATACCATTTACAACTTAAATGCCTTTATGAACGGCGAAATTCAAGACTGCATCGACCACCTAATTGTAGCCGAAAACGCCGAGCGCATGAAAGAAAGTCAGTTATAATATTTTCCTAAAAACCACCCCATATGACACGAGAAGAACTTTTTGAAAACATCAAACGCAAAAAATCATTCCTTTGCGTTGGTTTGGATACCGATATTACCAAAATTCCCGAGCATCTTTTTGAAAACGAAGATGCCATGTTTGATTTTAACAAAGCCATTATTGATGCCACCGCGCCTTACTGCGTAGCATACAAACCCAATTTGGCTTTTTACGAAAGCATTGGCTTAGCAGGATGGGATGTTTTGGAAAGAACCATCGACTACATCAAAACCAACTATCCAGACCAATTCTTGATTGCCGACGCTAAACGTGGCGACATTGGCAACACATCGGCCATGGATGCTCGCACTTTCTTTGGTAACATGGAGTCTGAGACCGTAACCGTAGCACCGTACATGGGCGAAGATAGCGTATCTCCTTTCTTGTCGTATCCAGGCAAATTTGTTACCCTATTGGCACTAACTTCTAACAAAGGAGCTTTCGATTTCCAACTTATCGAAGACAAAGAAGACGGCAAACGCTTGTTTGAAAAAGTGTTGGAAACCTCTAAAAAATGGGGCAACGAAGATCAATTGATGTACGTAGTAGGCGCTACCAAAGCCGAAATGCTATCGGACATTCGTAAAATTGTTCCAGACAGTTTCTTGTTGGTACCAGGTGTTGGTGCACAAGGTGGCAGTTTGCAAGCCGTTGCACAATACGGCATGAACAGCCAATGCGGTTTGTTGGTAAACTCATCGCGTGCCATCATTTACGCCGACAACAGCGAAAACTTTGCCGAAGCAGCTGGTAAAGCCGCTGCCGAAGTACAAGCCGAAATGGCTGAACTACTCCAAGCACACAACCTTATCTAATCGATAATGGCGAATAAAAAGAAAATCATTAACGACCCTGTTTTTGGTTTCATTACCTTGCCCAGCGAATTGTTGTACGATTTATTGCAACATCCGCTGGTGCATCGCTTAACACGCATCAAGCAGTTAGGCTTAACGTCGTATGTCTACCCTGGTACACAACACACTCGTTTTCAACACTCATTGGGTGCCTTGCATTTGATGACCGAAGCCATCAAAACCTTGCAAAACAAAGGGAACGAAATTACTGACGACGAAGCCAATGCTGTTTACGCAGCTATTTTACTGCACGATTTAGGTCATGGACCGTTTTCGCACACGTTAGAAGATTTCTTTTTTACCAACCACTCGCACGAAGAGGTGGGTTTAGCCCTTATCGAACAACTCAACCAAGATTTTAACGGTAAGCTAGACCTTACCCTTCAGATTTTACGCGGCACCTACCCCAAAGGTTACTTACACGAATTGGTATCGGGACAATTGGACATGGACCGATTGGACTACCTACGACGCGACAGTTTCTTTTCGGGCGTTACCGAGGGCAACATTGGTTCGGCACGCATCATCAAGATGCTCAACATTAAAAACGACAAACTAGTAGTAGAGGCCAAAGGCATTTACTCTATCGAAAACTTTTTAATGAGCCGCCGCTTGATGTATTGGCAAGTGTACTTGCACAAAACGGCCTACGCTGCCGAAATTATGCTGCACAAAACCA
>JAGCMZ010000051.1 GCA_017646225.1 Paludibacteraceae bacterium
GCACCGTAAAAACCTGCGCATTTTGGATGTAGGTACGGGTAGTGGTTGCATTGCCATTAGCCTGGCGCATTACTTGCCACAAGCTGAGGTAACCGCCGTAGATGTATCCGAAAAAGCCTTGCAAGTAGCGCAAAAAAACGCCCATTCCATCGGGGTAAATGTGCAGTTTAAGCAGCTGAATTTTTTAACCGAATCCAGCCAATTGCTGCCCGACTTTGACATATTGGTCAGCAATCCCCCTTACGTAATGGAATCCGAAAAAAGCGATATCGAAGAACACGTGTTGCAGCACGAACCTCATTTGGCATTGTTTGTACCCAACGAAACTCCTTTGTTGTTTTACCAGGCCATTGCCCAATATGCCGCTCATAACATTCCGTTGGTGTACCTAGAAATTAACCAGGCATTGGGATCCGAAACCCAACAATTGTTTACTCAAGTGGGTTATCAGGCAAGCGTAGAACTTGATACATTTAACCTTCCTCGCTACGTAAAAGCACACTTTTCTATTTAATTACCTGAAAATTTGCCCTTTGTCTAAATTTTGTTTATTTTAGCAAACGATTGCAAAAATTCAAGGGTCATGAACTACTTAAATTTCGACAAGACCGTTCTCACCAACCTAGAGAAGTCGCTTACCAAAGAAATGCTGCGTACCAATCGTTCGGGTGCTTACAACAGCACCACATTGGTAGATTGTAATACCCGCAAGTACCACGGGCAATTGGTAATTCCCATTCCGTCCATCGATAACAACAACCATATTTTGCTCTCGTCGCTCGACGAAACCATTATTCAGCACAGCGCAGAGTTTAACTTGGGCGTGCATCAATACGAGGGCAATCATTTCAGCCCCAATGGGCATAAATACATTCGTGAGTTTACCTGCGAACTAATCTCAAAAACCATCTACCGTGTGGGTGGGGTGATTATTTCCAAAGAGCGCCTTATGGTATCGAACGAGGCGCGTACCATTACCAAATATACGTTGCTTCAGGCGCACTCGGCCACTACCATCCGATTCAAACCCTTTTTGGCGTTTCGTGGGGTGCACGAGTTGTCCAAGGCCAACAATCAGGCATCTACCCACTTTCAAACCGCTACCAAAGGAGCTTCTTTTCAGCTCTATCCACAGTACCCAACCTTGTACTTGCAATTTTCCAAACAACCCCATTATGTGCATAACCCTCATTGGTACAACCATATCATGTATGCCAAAGAGTTAGAAAGGGGTTGCCCTTATACCGAAGATTTGCTGGTGCCTGGTCATTTTGAAATGCCCATTAAAAAAGGCGAAAGCATTTATGTATCGGCAGGTATTAGCGAGGTATCGCCTGCTAAACTGAAAAAAATCTGGGACGACGAACTTTCGTTGCGCCAAGCGCGTGTGGATATGTACCATTGTTTGCGCAATGCTGCCATTCAGTTTACTGCCAAACGTGGCGATGGGTTGTACCTGTTAGCAGGGTATCCCTGGTTTGGAGTACGTGCCCGCGATCAATTCATAGCCATGCCTGGCTGTACTTTGAGCATAGGCGAAAAGGATTTGTTCCTGGATTTGGCTCAATCGGCGCTAGCCGAAATAGAAGCCTTTATGGATGGGGCAGAATGTAAATCCATTTCCGAATTGGATTCGCCCGATGCTTTGTTGTGGTTTATATGGGCATTGCAACAATATGCCAACCAAAATAAAAAAGGAATTTTGCCCGATGAAATGGCAAAAATGGTGGTGCAAATAGTGGAATTTATTGCCGATCAGCACCATCCCCACGTGTACATGCAAGCGGGCGGTTTGCTCTACGTAGATGGCACCGTGGTGCCCATGACATGGATGAATGCCACCGAAAACGGTTTGCCCATTACCCCCCGTACGGGTTATGTAGTAGAGTTAAATGCATTGTGGTACAATGCGTTGTGTTTTGCACAATCGATAGCAAAAACCGCTGCCCAACGCAGTCGCTTGGCCCAATTAGCTACCGATGTAGAGCAGTCTTTTGTGGCTACGTTCTGGAACGGTCTTTATTTGTACGACTACGTAAACGGACAGTACCGCGATGTGGAGGTGCGTCCCAATATGATATTGGCAGTATCGTTGCCTTTCTCGCCCCTGAACCGTCAACAACAAAAATCGGTGCTTGATGTTTGTACACGCGAGTTGCTTACTACCAAGGGGTTACGCAGCTTAAGTCCCAAAAGTGGTTCGTACCGTCCCAACTACGTAGGGGGTATGCTAGAACGCAACCGTAACTACCACAACGGCCCAGTATGGCCATGGTTTACAGGTGCTTACGCAGAGGCATACCTAAAAATACACAAGCAAGGAGGCATTTCGTTTGTAGAACGTTTGCTCATTGGCATGGAAGCCGAAATGAAAAAACTTTGCGTGGGTACGCTTTCCGAATTGCACGATGGCAATCCACCCTTTAAGGGACACGGGGCTATGTCGTATGCGCCATCGGTAGGCGAAATTTTAAGAACATTACAATTGTTAAACGATATGCAGTAATTCCCTTTCTATGAAAGCATTGATGTTTGGGTGGGAATTTCCACCGCACATATTAGGAGGTCTGGGAACCGCTAGTTATGGATTAACGCGGGGTATGGCAGAGCAAGAAGATTTGTCCATTACCTTTGTTATACCCAAACCACACGGCGACGAAGACCAGAGTTTCTTAAAAATAATTGGTGCGTGCAATGTACCGGTTGTTTGGAAAGAGGCATCGTACGACCAGGTGGATAAAACTTTGGGTGGCATTATGCACCCCGATGAGTATTATTTTTACCGCGATCACATTCGATACGATTACAGCCGCATTGGAACCAACAACATTGGTTGCATTGAGTTTTCGGGCAGATACCCCGATAACTTGTTGCAAGAAATTAGCAATTACGAGGCGGTAGCCGGCGTATTGGCACATAGTTTGGACTTTGATGTCATTCACTCGCACGACTGGTTGACCTA
>JAGCMZ010000052.1 GCA_017646225.1 Paludibacteraceae bacterium
ATTGGTTTTGGAAGTAAAACCTACCCAAGTAACCTTGGTTCCCGACCCACCCGAAGCACTTACATCGAACGCTGGTTGGGACACCCTTAAACACCGTGACTTCTTAACCGAAATTGTAGCCGAATTTAAACGCAACGGCATTAGAACCTCTATCTTTACCGATACACGTGCCGAAATTATCGAAGCGGCATCGCTAACCGGCACCGATCGTATTGAGCTTTACACAGAGCCATACGCTACCGAATTTGTAATAGATGCAGCAAAAGCAGTAGCTCCTTTTGCCAAAGCCTCTGCTTTAGCCCATCAATGCGGTTTACAAGTAAATGCTGGTCACGATTTAAGTTTGCAAAACCTACGTTACTTTGCTGCAGAGGTTCCATATCTTGACGAAGTATCCATTGGCCATGCCCTTATATCGGACGCCCTTTACCTAGGCTTACAAGAAACCATTAAACAATACAACCAACAACTAATCTTTTAATAATCGCCTAAACGACTAAACGACTAAACATTAAACACTAACCATACATGACACCATTAAACGTACTATTACAAATACAAGCAACTGGCGCAGCCGCTGCCGATACCATCAACCAAGTGGCAAATAGCGCTATTCAAGCCGCTCCACAAACCGTAGAAATGAGCTACTGGGAAATGGCCAAAAAAGGTGGTCCTTTTATCATGATACCTATGCTTATCATGTCTTTTATTGCGGTGTACATTTTTATTGAACGCTGGGTAGCCATCAAAAAGGCATCCAAAGAAGATACTACCTTTATGGATCGTATCAAAGATTACATCATGGATGGTAAATTGGATTCTGCTACCAATCTTTGTCAACAAGCCAACACACCTGCTGCTCGTATGATTGAAAAAGGTATTTCTCGTTTGGGCAAACCCATGAACGACGTTTTGGTAGCCATCGAAAACGTGGGTAACATAGAAACCAACAAACTAGAAAAAGGATTCAACATTTTGGCTACCATTGCGGGTGGTGCACCTATGTTAGGGTTCTTAGGTACCGTTATTGGTATGGTGCAAGCCTTTTACGACATGGCAAATGCCGGAAATAACGTTGACATCACCGTACTTTCCAATGGTATTTATACCGCTATGATTACCACCGTAGCCGGTTTGATTGTAGGTATCATTGCCTATTTCGCTTACAACGTACTGGTATCAAGACTAGACCAAGTGGTACAAAAAATGGAAACCCGTACCATGGAATTTATGGATTTATTAAACGAGCCCATTAACTAATTGCACATGGCTTTAAAGAAACGAAATAAGGTTAATCCAACGTTCAGCATGTCGTCTATGACCGACTTGGTATTCTTGTTGCTTATTTTCTTCATGATTACCTCGACGGTAGTAACCCCTAGTGCTATTAAGTTGGTATTGCCCAAAAGCAGTAGTCAAGCGGCAGCAAAACCCATTACCAGGGTATTTATCGATGCCGATTTGCAATTCTATGTTGCTACTGGCAAAGAAGCAGAACGTGCTGTTGCCTTTGAAGAAATAGAACCCTTCTTGCAAGGCGTAGTAGCTGCCGAACCCGAAATGTACGTAGCACTTTATGCAGACGAGAGTGTTCCCTATCGCGAAATTGTTCGCGTATTGAACATTGCCAACAAAAACCAATTTAAGTTAGTGATTGCGACCCGTCCCGTACGAGAATGAAATCAAAAAAAGAAAATAAAGACAGCAAAATAGCCGGAGTAATAGGCAGTGTTTTGGTACACTTGCTGCTCTTGCTTGTGCTCTTTTTTACGGGTATGATTGCATTTATACCAGAGACCGAAGAAGGGCTTACTGTTAACTATGGTGACACAGAAATGGGCGATGGATTCTTTGAGCCTGCCCCACAAGAAGCCATAGAAGACCAGCTTGTACCAGAGCCTCCATCAGAGCCTGCGACCACACCGTCAGCAGAACCAACGCCCACACCTTCGCAATCTGATTTACAGACACAAGACATCGAAGAATCGTTAGAAGTAAAAGAGGCACGCGAAAAGGCTGAAAGAGAAAAAGAATTGGAGCGCAAACGCCAAGAAGAACTACGCAAACAACAAGAAGCCGAAGCCAAACGCATTGCAGAAGAAAAGCGCATTGCCGAAGAAAAACGCAAGGCAGAAGAGGCGAAAAAGAAAGCCCAAGAAGAAGCCGCCAAGAAGGCACAATCTGCTGGCAAAGTATTTGGAAGCGGAGGAACAGGCACCGACACCTCGTCGAAAGGCGAAGGCAACACGGGTACTTCTGGCAATCAAGGTAACCCATTGGGTAGCGCCGAATCAACCAATCGCAACGGCGGTGGAACCGGTAGTGGACATAGCTACAACTTGAATGGTCGTAGCATTAGTGGAAAAATTCCCGAACCCGCCTACACCCGAAACGAAGAAGGTGTTATTGTCGTAACCATCGAGGTGAATGCTGCGGGTACCGTTATCAGTGCCAAAGCAGGAGCTGCAGGCACTACCATTGGCGATGCTACCATGCGACGCGATGCAGAAGCGGCAGCCAAAAAGGCTAAATTCAATAGCATTAGCGGCAGCACCATCCAAACAGGAACCATTACTTATCGATATAAATTAAACTAACCATATGAGCGATCAACGTTACAACCTACGCGGCGTATCGGCATCAAAAGAAGATGTACACAACGCCATTAAAAACATCGACAAGGGTTTATACCCCAAAGCCTTTTGCAAAATTATTCCTGATATTTTGGGAGGCGACAGCGAGTATTGCAACATCATGCACGCCGATGGCGCTGGCACCAAATCGTCACTAGCCTACCTTTACTGGAAAGAAACTGGCGATTTGTCGGTATGGAAAGGCATTGCACAAGATGCCCTTATCATGAACATCGACGACCTTTTGTGCGTTGGTGCTGTAGACAACATTTTGGTATCGTCTACC
>JAGCMZ010000053.1 GCA_017646225.1 Paludibacteraceae bacterium
GGTATATGACCGCATTGCTCAACGCAGCGCAGTGGAAAAGAAATGCGTAGATTGTGATAACAACCTGTGGGTACAATACTACAACCAACACGATAAAGTGTTCTCTAGCAATAACTCCCCGCGTTTCTACAATAATACGTCTGGCGCGTTAGTGGGTTATGATCGTTCGTTAGGGGACTTCCTCGTGGGCGCTTATGCCGGCTTTGGTAAAAGCGACTTGCGCCAACACGATGACAGCAAAATGGATGTAGAAGATACTACATTCGGCGTGTACAGCGGGTACACCATGGGAGATTGGGCCTTCAAAGGGACCTTGTTTGCCGGTACACAAAACTACCATGGCAAACGCCATATCTCCTTCATGAACCGCACCGCCGATGGTAAGTATAACGGTTCAAACGTTGGCTTGGACTTAGAAGCTTCTTACAATATCCCGGTGTTTAACTGGTTGAATGTGAAGCCCTTTGCCGGGTGGTTGAATAGCTATGCACACCAACAAGCATTTACTGAAAAAGATGCCGGTGCGCTTAACCTACACGTGCACAGCAACGACCAATTCAACTCGCAAGCCCGCTTGGGTGTTCGGGTAGATGGTCAAATTAAGAACAGATTCAGCTGGTATGGATCTGTGGCTGTTAAACAGTTCATCGGTGATGATTATGCCAAATTGCGTATGGATCTGAATTTGCCTAACACGGATATGAAGGTCATCAGCGCGGAATTGGGCAGAACGTCCTTCGGTGGACAAATAGGTGCGAACTATGCGTTGACGAACAATTGGAGCGTATTTGCTAATGCCGATGCCGGTATCAACAACAAATCCGCCAATTGCTATGGAAACATAGGTGTAGCATACACCTGGTAAAATCAGGAAAACATCTAAAGAAATAAACCTTATTTCTTATGTTACAAGGCCCCCGAGAAATTCCCGGGGGCCTTTATATGTGTGCCCACAAGTATGTAGCAAGGGCATAAGAGGTTTGATACTATATTAGGTATTCCTAGCGGATGCAAAAAAGGGACGCTTTCGCGCCTCAAAATGCTTAAAGGAAATTTGCAAAAAATGGCGCCCTCTAGGGGCCTCAAACTACCGTCGAGAGGGTGTCCACTTTGGTGTACCATTCTTTTATTATAATTTTTCGAACTTCCCATTATCATCTTGGCACTTTGGCTAGTTCGAGTTTCACAGGTGCGTAGCAAGAACTAGCGACTTTTGGAAATTCTGCCCCACGTGCAAAGAATACCCCAAATGCGAGGAAACCCCGGTCTTTGGCTCTAAAACCCGTTTGTGGGCCGATTTTGGGGCTTGTGTTGGCTATTTAACGATTTGGAGACTCTGCAATTTCTCTTGTATGCCTTTGATTACGTCTTTAAATTGCGCAGGAGCATTTGTAATCTTATTTTTAGCCAAAAAGGCAGTCCATTGGACCTGTTTATCGGCAGAGTTATAGAAATCCGCAGAAAAAACGACTTGTAGGTCCTTCAAGGGCGTTTGTCTATGCTCAAAAGTACCCTTTATTGCTTGGGTGAGCGTTTTTTCGGATAAAGTATATGTATTTAATATCGTATAGACATCATAAAAATCTTTCATGCGGCTGTTGGCGTAGAGTAGTTTAGCCATAGCTTCCAATTTCTCAGCCACGATGGTTTCCAAAGAATATGCCGTCAATATCGGCTTGTCTTCATCTAAAATGGTTGGGAAAGTAATTTCGCGCGGATTAACAATATAATCGCCTAGCCCCAAATCAATGCTCATATCGTTGCGGCTACCATTGAAATATGCTTTGAATTTTAAACGTGTGCCTTGGTATGCCCCATCTTTGGTAATCGGCTCACTTTGCAGAGAAGTACTATCAAAAGTAACTCCGTCCGGATACTCAATAGAAAGAATCTCTTT
This sequence comes from Paludibacteraceae bacterium, assembly GCA_017646225.1. Classification (GTDB taxonomy): domain Bacteria; phylum Bacteroidota; class Bacteroidia; order Bacteroidales; family Paludibacteraceae; genus Enterocola. The sequence continues at coordinate 1,898 of JAGCMZ010000053.1, forward strand.
AAACGCTTCTGTGACTTTGGCCTCATCCAACTTGTGGGTTAGCAGGTCTATATCCATAGTGGGACGAGATGCCGGAATATCTATTGTGATAAGCAATAAACCGCCTTTTAGAATAAAATTATCTTTGTAGGCACTCTTGGATAACCGGTATAAAAAACGTTCTTGCAGGTAACGTTTAAGCAAA
>JAGCMZ010000054.1 GCA_017646225.1 Paludibacteraceae bacterium
AAAGCCTTGTCAAAGAACGACGCCTTGATGCCTGCATTGAGACCATAACGATGATCTACGTTACCTTGTGCTACCAATCGAGGAGCATTGTAGTAGGCCGTAACTTGTGCAGAAAGATTATTAAGTATTTTTACATTCGCATTGATACGGGCGTTCCATGAGAAATTTTCGGTGCGTGCGATGTTGTATTGTTTGTTTTCGCCTAGGCAATAGTAATATCCTGTAATACTTGTAGTTAAATCAAGATAATTTTTAAACAACCTATTTTTTGCAATTAATTCTAGTCCGGCATTGTGCGAATAGTTGATATTCTCGTATGTATTTTCCATTACACCCGATGCATTTAATTTGCTGACGCGTTGAATTACATTCTCGGTGTACGAGTAATACAAACCAGCCGAAAGGGTATGCATGTCCCATGTCTTTAAGTAGTTCAGTTCCACGTTGTTGCTAAATTCTGGCATCAACCAAGGATTACCGTAGCTAATGTTAGTGGGGTCTGTTCTGTCAATGTAGTTATTGATGGCATGGCCTCTTGGTCGGTTAATGCGTCGTGTGTAGTTTACTTGTATTTCGTTCGATTTAGGCAATTCAAATGACAGGTAAACCGATGGGAATGCTTGGAAGTAGGAACGATTTATGCCATTAGCTTGTGTAATGGTTTCTTCGGCTCTTACGCCAGCTTGAAATCCGAACCAACCAAACTTGTTGCCATAACTAGCATATAAGGCGTAAATTTGTTCGGTATACAAGAAAGGATTGTATCGGTCTGTAATTTCTATATGGTCTTTATCAAACGATTTATCTTGGCTGTTTTGGTAATCAAAACTAGCTTTTGCTCCCACTTCTAATTTAGAGGTAGGAGTGAATTTGTTAAAGTAATCTATTTGAGCTGAAGCACTATGCCCAATTTCATCTTGTTCTTGAAACTCGGTTGTTTGGCTAATGACTCCTGCATTGTTGTACCAATTGTGATAATCGCTATTGTTGTTTCGGAGATGACCAAAATAGTTAAGGTTGGCACTAATTTCTTCTTTGTCGGCAATAAATCTGTGTTTATAGTCGATAGTTGCGTTGTAAAATGCCATGTCGCCTAAACTGTTGGTGGTCCTGTTGCGCACTGCAGTTGTGTCTTTTTCTTGATCTAGGGTGGTGTAATGAATAAGATTGTTTCTTTCAAACCGATTGTAGGCCCCAAATGCGCTCATGCCAATTTCATTCTTTTTGTCGATACGATAGGTAAAACCAGTACGCAAAAAGCCGTTGTAAAACTTATTGATGTTATTGTTGCTTTGATTTAGGTACGTAGTATCTGCTCCTTCTTCAAACGATGTTCTGTTGTTATAGCTGGAACGGTTGCGCAAGTTGTGTCTGCCCGATGCATTTAAAAAGAAATCCCACTTTGAGTTGTTGTAGGTAAAGTTTAATCCTAAGTTGGCACCAGGGTAATCGTTGCCTTCTTGGTAATTTGCGCCCGCATTGACGCTGCCAAAATAACCACCTTTGTGCGATTCTTTCAGTACGATATTGATAATACCCACACTGCCTTCGGGGTTGTATTTGGCCGATGGGTTGGTGATTAATTCTACTTTTTGAATTGATTCGGCAGGAAGCATTTCCAAAATTTGCCCTTTATCGCTGCCCGATAAACCCGATGGTTTGCCGTTAATCCATAACTCTACCGATGAATTGTTGCGTAAAGAAACATTCCCTTCTGTATCTATCTCTACCGATGGTATATTTTCCAATACTTCGCTTGCCGAAGCACCTTCTGCCAGAATATTATCCGAGACATTAAATACTTTTTTGTCTAACTCCAATTGCATGGCAGATTTTTGCCCGGTAATTTCCACTTCTTCCATTACCTTAGTGTCTTCTTCTAAGATAATGTTGCCCAAGCGAATGTGTGGCTTTAGCGCAGAAAGTTTTAGT
>JAGCMZ010000055.1 GCA_017646225.1 Paludibacteraceae bacterium
TCGGTCAACAACACGTCGACAAGCTCAGGGACCGAAAGGAAGCGACTTTTGACTTGCGACTTAATTCGGGCTTGCCCGAATCAATGCTCTATGGTAGGATCGTACTCATTGATACGATCGGCAGACAGGTATTTCTTGGTTTCCGAGGCCACAACGCCGCTTAGTAGTAACAAAGAAACAATATTAGGAATGGCCATTAAAGCATTGGCACAATCGGAGAACACCCACACCAAGTCGAGTTTGGCCACACAGCCAACAAACACCGCTATAGACCAAATAATTCTAAAGCCCACTAACACCTTTTTGCCACCAATGTACTCCACGCAGCGTTCGGCATAATAAGACCATCCTAAAATGGTAGAAAAGACAAAAGTAAGCAAGGCTATTGTCAACAAACCACTACCCCATACATGCAACTTACCAAAAGCCATGCTGGTTAAAACAGCCCCATCAGAGAAGTTAATATCAGGATAAGCTAATACGCTAGACACCAACACGATACCCGTTAAGGCACAGATAATAACCGTATCCCAAAAAGTAGCAGAAGAAGCAATCAAGGCCTGTTTTACGGCATTCTCTGTTTTGGCAGCAGCCGATACAATGGGCGCAGAACCCATACCCGATTCGTTAGAAAACAAACCACGCGATATACCGTATCGCATAGCCAACATAATACCACCGCCAGCAAAACCACCCCCTACAGCTTCGGCACTAAAAGCCGATTTTATAATCAAAAGCACGGCATCGTCTACCCAAGCAAAATTAAAACATAAAATAGCCACACAACCCATTATATAAATCAAGGCCATAATGGGCACAAATACCTCACACACACGCGACAGCCACTTAATACCACCCATGGTTACCAACCCTACCAACACCGCCATTATCGCACCCGAAACATACGTAGAAACGCCAAAATTTTCGGCCAACAACGTAGACACAGAATTAGCTTGGGTCATATTACCAATACCAAAGGCGGCACAAATAGTTGCTATACAAAAGAAAAGAGCTAACCATTTCTTTTTCAACGCACGTTCTATCACCACCATAGGACCACCAATCATGGTACCATCGGATGTTTTATAACGGTATTTTACCGACAACAACGCTTCTGCATACTTGGTAGCCACACCAAAAACACCCGTTAGCCAACACCAGAATACAGCACCCGGGCCACCTAATGCAATAGCGGTTCCCACCCCCACAATATTACCTGTACCAACCGTAGCCGCCATGGCCACCATCAGTGCACTAAAGTTACTTATATCGCCCCCAGCAGCACTCCCCTTTAAGGTCATTTTAATGGCCTTACCTAAATAACGCTGTATACCACGGGTTTTAAACGTTAAAAACAAATGCGTTCCAAATAGTAAAACAATCATGGGGATTCCCCACAAAAACGCACCGAATTGAGACAACAAATCTAATATATAGTCCTGAATATTACTCATTTATCTTACGAAGCTCAAAGTTGGCTCCCAAATATTTTTCACGTACAATGGGGTTCTCTGCCAACTCTTCGGCTGTTCCCTGAAACATAATAGTACCCTCAAAAAGCATGTATGCCCTATCGGTAATACTCAATGTTTCGTGTACGTTGTGGTCGGTAATTAAAATTCCTATGTTTTTATCTTTTAGTTTAGCAACGATGTTCTGAATATCCTCTACTGCAATCGGATCGACCCCTGCAAAAGGCTCATCCAACATAATAAATTTGGGCTCGATGGCCAAACAACGTGCAATCTCGCAGCGACGACGCTCACCACCCGACAGTTGTTCGCCCAAACTTTTACGTACTTTGTTCAAATGAAACTCGTCTATCAACGATTCTAATTTTTCGCGCTGATATTCTTTGCTAAACTTGGTCATTTCAAGCACGGCTCGGATATTGTTTTCTACCGTCATGTGACGGAACACCGATGCCTCTTGCGCCAAATAGCCAATACCATGGCGAGCTCGCTGATAAACAGGAAATTTGGAAATATCCAAATCGTTCAAAAATATTTTTCCTGCATTGGGCTTTACCAAACCGGTGGTCATGTAGAAAGTAGTGGTTTTACCAGCACCATTTGGCCCTAGCAACCCCACAATTTCGCCTTGCGTTACCTGTATTGACACATCGTTTACCACCGTACGTTTGCCGTACTTCTTAAACAAATGCTCGGTACGCAATACCATGTTATTTGGTTCAGCACTCATCGCATTAAATGAATTTTTCGTTGTCTGGCAACATACTTACATCGTTCACAAACTGACGAATGCGTTGTTCATCCGTGCGTTTACATACCAACAAAGCATTATCCGATTCTACTACAATATAACCTTCCAAATCGTGCAAAACTGCCAATTTGCCCTCTGGCAATACCACAATATTGTCTTTGCAATCGTAGGTCAAGGCTTGGCATTTTAGCACCACATTGTTGTCGGCATCGGGTGTAGAAAGGTCGCAAAGTGCGCCCCAGGTACCCAAATCAGACCAACCAAAGTCGCCGTATAACACGTGAACGCTTTGTGCATGCTCCATAATCCCGTAGTCGATAGAAATATTTTGGCACGATGGGAACATTTCGTCAATAAACTCTTGTTCCTTTTCGGTGTTCATATAAGCCATACCTGCCTCAAATTTTTGCGCAATTTCTGGCAAGAAATCTTTAAAGGCTTGGTCGATGGTTTTTACGCTCCACATAAATACGCCCGAGTTCCAGAAAAACTCACCACTTTGCATAAACAAAGTAGCCATCTCTAAATTGGGTTTCTCGGTAAAGGTTTTTACCTTTTTAAAATCACCCTCACCCTCGTCGCTTGCTTGAATATAACCATAACCTGTTTCAGGACGATTGGGTTTAATACCCAAGGTAAGCAAATGATTGGTACCTGTTACAAAATGCAGCCCGCGTTCAATGGCGTTAAGAAACTCCATCTCTTTGGTAATCAAGTGATCAGAAGGAGCCACCACCATCGATGCATCGGGATTGATGGCCTTGATATGACTCATAGCATACGCAATGCAAGGAGCGGTATTACGACGGTTAGGTTCCAACAACACCTGACTCTCTTTAATAAGAGGTAATTGTTCTAACACCAAATCTTTGTAAGTTCCGTTGGTCACAATCAAGATGTTAGACGCAGGTATTACTTTCGAAAAACGGTCAAATGTCATTTGCAACAAAGAACGACCTGTTCCGAAAAAGTCTAAAAATTGTTTGGGACGATCATTACGGCTAAAAGGCCAAAAACGGCTGCCTACACCACCGGCCATAATGACGCAATAATTATTGTAATTCATTCTCGAGAAATTATTTGTAGTACGATTTACAAAAATAATCAAAGAATTTTGATAAAAAAATTTTTTTATATGAAAAACTTTATCTACCTTTGCATCCGCAAACAAGCAATAAGCCATTTGCCCAGATGGCGGAATCGGTAGACGCGCTGGTCTCAAACACCAGTGGATTCACTTCCATCACGGTTCGACCCCGGGTCTGGGTACCAAAAAGAGAAGTCACACGACTTCTCTTTTTTTATTTCAAAAACCAGCTAAACCAGGCCACTTACCCGCCAGCCCCACACTACAAAATAAACTTACACACAAAAAGCGCCGCTAAAATATAGGTTGAGATGGGGACTTTCTTTACCTCTCCGGCAAGCAACTTAATGGCCACATACGACAGCAAGCCAAAGGCTATACCATTGGTAATACTACAAGAGAAAGCCGTCATGGTAATGCACAACACAGAGGGTATAGCCTGAGAATAATCAGAAAAATCTACTTTTACCACAGAAGACAGCATCATAAAGCCCACCAAAATTAAGGCTGAACCCGTTGCAGCACCCGGCATGGCTACAAAAATAGGCGCAAAAAACAGCGACATAATAAAACAACAAGCCACCGTAAACGAAGTTAAACCGGTTCTACCTCCTGCCATAATACCCGACGTACTTTCTACAAAGGTAGTAACCGTACTACTACCCAACATTGCACCTGTTGTAGTAGCAACCGCATCCACCATAAACGCCTTTTTCATCCAAGGCATTTTGCCCGTTTTTTTATCCACCATATCGGTATGGTGAGCTACCCCCAACAACGTACCTATGGTATCAAACATATCGACAAACAACAAGGTAAATACCAGCAACCAAAAATCTACGGTTGCCACGTGCGACCAATCAAACTGGCACACAATGGATGCTGGCGATGGTGGTACAGATACCACACCTGTGTAATGCGTAACTCCCATAGGAATACCAATCAAGGTTGTAAGCAGAATGCCCCACAACATAGCCCCTGGCACTTTTTTATACAACATAACAGAGGTGATTACCAAGCCTATGCTACAAAGCAAAGCAGGACCAGAAGTTATATCACCAAACTTTACCATGGTTGCAGGGTCTTTTACAATCAGTTCGGCACTTTGCATGCCTAAAAACAACACAAACAGGCCAATACCTGCACCAACGGCCACGTGTAAACATTTTGGAATGCTATACACAATTTTTTCTCGCAAATTGGTAAGTGTTAAAAGAATAAAGATAATACCCTCTACAAACACAGCCAATAACGCTACGCGCCACGAATGCCCCATAGAAAGACAGATAGTATAGGCAAAAAATGCATTCAATCCCATACCCGGAGCCAAAGCAAACGGAAGTTTGGCATAAAGTGCCATCAACAAGGTTGCAAAAGCCGAAACAATTACCGTAACCGTAAAAACCGCTCCTTCGTCCATTCCTGTTGCTGCCAATATTTCGGGATTAACGGCCAATATATAGGCCATGGTAAAGAA
>JAGCMZ010000013.1 GCA_017646225.1 Paludibacteraceae bacterium
CCACCGGCACACTTTCGCCGGTAACGGGGGCGGTATCCACCCGGCTTTCACCGGAAAGCACCCGGCCATCCAGGGGAATACGGTCGCCGGGGCGAACCGTCAGCACATCCCCCACCCTGGCATCTCCGGCGGGAACTCTACCAGCTGAGCTAGCGAATCATCATTTGGGTTATCTCTCAAATGCGATGCAAAGGTAGGGTAAATTTTATTACCATGCAAATTTTAGAGCACTTTTTTCTAAAAAAATACGCAAATAAATGCTCTTTTTTTAGACTGAGTACAAAAAAAGCGGCAAGTAAAAACTTACCGCTTTGATTCTCAAAAGTTTATCTATTTTTCTGCTTTTGGGCATTTTTCAGCGCGTTTTAGACGCATGTTTTTAAATAATTCGTTTTTGTACTTTTCGCTGCATTGCAATACTTGTACCAAACGCGAAGCATCAATTTTTTCGATGTATGCATCCAATGCTTCTTTGTCCAATTGTGCTCTTTTTAAATCGTTGTTGGCAATTTTTTGCATCAATTCAACCATTTTGTTGCTATCGGTGCAAGTTTCCAATTGTTTTTTAATAGCACGATTCTCTTTGTTAAGTGCTCTTTTGCTTTCGTTCAACTGGCAATAGATGGCGGTGAAATCGGCCAATTCTTGCTTTGTTAGAATACCGTGTTCGGTAATATGAGCAATCACTATTTCGGTTAAATTATTTTTAGGAGCATTTTAGCATGCGTTTCCTTGTTTATTGTCGTTGGCCATCACTGCAACAGAAAGGGCCAATCCCATCATTAAAAAAAGAATCTTTTTCATATTATTCGTTGATTGATAAAAGTTCATACATTTCGTCGCTATCGTATTCAGCCATTAAATCGTAGTAGTCGTCTTCCGATAATTCAGGGAATGCTGCCGACTCTTGGTTTTTGGCCATTTTCATTTCGTCGTTGATGTTTTGCAACATAGGTTGTACCGCAACGTACGATATACCTGTTAGCAAGGTAACAACAGCAGCTACGTACAACAAAGGTTGAATGTGTGCTGCAAAGAATGATTTTTTGATAACAGGGGCAGGAGCAACTTCAATTTTCTCCAATTTCTTTTCAAGTTGAGCAGAAAAATCGTCAAAGTAATTATCGGGTACTTTAAACGGATTCTTTTTCTTATCAAACTGTCCGATTATTTTGTTTTGTTCTTCCATTTTCACTAATTTTGTCTGTCTAAATGCTTGACGAAGCAATTGTAGAAAGGTTTAACGATGGTCTAAAATATATTGTTCTACTTTTTTTACTGCTAAGTGATACGATGCTTTTAATGCACCTTCCGATGTTCCTACAATTTCAGACATTTGAGCGTAGGGCATCTCGTCAAAGTAGCGCATATTAAATACTAGGCGTTGCTTGTCGGGAAGGGTAGCAATGGCCTTGTAAAGTAGTTTTTCGGCTGCATCGCCATCAAAATAAGGATCGTGGTCGATGGTACCCGCTAACGAGGTTTCAAAATCAACGCTTTCGCCTGCATGACGAGCGTAGGCAGATTGCAAAAAGTCTAGCGTTTCGTTGGTAGCAATGCGGTAAATCCAAGTGGTAAAACTGGCATCGCCACGGTAACTAAGCAAATTAGTCCATGCCTTAATAAAGGTGTTTTGCAAAATGTCGTTGGCATCGTCGTGCACCATTACCATTTTTCGGATGTGCCAGTAAAGGCGCTGCTGATAGCTTTTAATCAGCTTCGAAAAGGTAATTTGCCTTGTCGCTTCGTCGGCAAACAAGGAACATAATTCTTTTTTATCGATTGTTTCTTTCATTGCATTTAGAATGAGATGCGAAATTACTATTTTTAGTTGAATAATAGAATTTTTTTATAAAAAATGGATGTTTACGCAAAAAATGTAGTTGAATTTGTAACCGTAGGCGTGGAATATTGTGCGTTTCTAGAACGAGTAAACGAAAAACAGTACAGCACCTTTGTACCCGTGTTGCAAAAGTTGTTGCCCTTTTTGTACTTAAAGGCAGCCATGGTCGATAAACCCTTGTCGGTGTGCGATGGCCAGTTAGAGGTATTTGTAAACGAGGTAGCGTACGAAAAAATCAGATCGGGCGCTGCAGGCATTTTAAGACAATACGACGAAGAGTTTACAGGCGAAGAAGTGGTCTCGGTTTCGGAATGTTTGGCCGATGTCTATCAAGATATGAAAGATTTCTTGATGAACTACAAAAGTGGCAACGAAGAAGTAATGAACGATGCTGTTTTTACCGTTGTAGAAAACTTTGAACTTTATTGGGGCAAGCGTTTGCTACAAGCATTGGCCATTGTACACAAACTTACCTACATCGAACCCGATATTGACGAAGAGTAATCATGAATACCTATCCGCCTACCATTACCAAAGAGGAAATAAACGAAATGCCCCAACTATCCTATGCCAACAGGCGTATTGAGATAGTTACCACTGCCGAGCAATTAGCAGCAGCCATTCAGGTGCTAGAACAAGAGCAGTGGGTAGGCTTCGATACCGAAACTAAACCCTCTTTTGTAAAAGGAGTCAAAAATAAAGTGGCGTTGTTGCAATTGTCAACACCGCAAGTATGCTATCTAATCAGAGTAAATAAACTAGGAATTCCCTCCATTTTATCGACATTTTTGGCAGCTGCCAAACCCTTAAAAATAGGGTTGTCGTTGCACGACGATTATCGAGTATTGTTGCGCTCATGCAAATTCAAGCCCCTCGGTTTTGTCGACTTGCAAAAAATCATCAAAAAGGTGGGCATCGAAGAGCTAGGCTTGCAAAAAATGTACGCCATTTTGTTTGGCAAAAAAATATCCAAAGCACAACGGTTAACCAATTGGGAAGCCGCTACATTAACCCCCGCACAACAAGAATATGCTGCCATCGATGCATGGGCATGTGTTGATATATACGAAAAAATAAAAGATGAATTATAAGAAAATTTACCTCAAAAAAGGCAAAGAATCGTCTTTGCAACGCTTCCACCCCTGGGTATTCTCGGGCGCTGTGGCACGTGCCGA
>JAGCMZ010000056.1 GCA_017646225.1 Paludibacteraceae bacterium
ACGAAATTACCTGGTACAACCTAGAATCGTCGAATGCTAGTTTATCGGGTATCTATGTAGATTACGAACTAATTGATGGATTTGATCCTGCACGTTTGGAATACGATTACGTATTGCCATACGGTACTACCGAAATGCCAGAAGTTTCTTACGAAGCGGGCGATAATTGGCAAACCATTGCAACCAACAGCGGTGGTATTAGAGGTAACTACACCATTCACGTAGTAGCCGAAGACGGTATCAACGAACAAACCTATATCATCCACTTCAGTGTGGCTAAATCGACCAATGCTTTGTTGCAAGACATCTTGGTAGACGGTGTTTCGTTGCCAAACTTCGACTCGGAAGTATTTACTTATAAAGTGGCGCTTCCATACGGCGAAACCGTAGTTCCTACCATCGAAGGGGTTGCTGCTATGGAAACTCAAATCATCGATGAGGTACAAGCTGCATCGGTAGCAGAAAAATCGACCATTACGGTTACTGCCGAAGATGGTATCACACAAAAAGTGTACGAAATTACCTGGTACAACCTAGAATCGTCGAATGCTAAACTAGAGATGATTTATTTGGATGGTGAACCTTTGGCAGAATTCGATAAGAATGTGAGCGATTATACGGTAACACTTCCATACGGAACTACCGCGTTGCCAGAAGTTACCTGGACCAATGGCGATGCCGATCAAACTGCCGAACTTACCATGGATGGTATGATTGCTACCATTACCGTAGAAGCACAAGACGGCACTCCTGGCGAATACATTTTGTACTTTGTTATCGAGAAATCGAGCGAAAACCGTTTGAAGAATATCTATATTAATGGTGAGCCTTTGCAAGACTTTGATCCAGAAGTGGTAGAATATGCAATTGAATACCCAACGGGTACTCCTGTATCGGCGGTGCCAACACTAGAGGATATTACTTACGACGTGTTCGATCCAATTGAAACCGTTACCCTAATGAACGATGGTATGGTATTGATGTTGCGTGTTATGGCAGAAAACGGCGATATTAGAACGTACGTAATTGCTCAAAGCATTGCTCTTTCTACCAACAGTTACTTGGAAGATATTCTAATCAACGGCGAATCGTTGCCAGGATTTAGCCCAGAACAATTGGAATACACCTACATGTTGCCATTTGGTTCGTCGGCTGTGCCAGAAGATATTGTTTACGTAAGCAACGATACTACCCAAACCGTGGTACTATCTATCAACCAATTGGGTATGCCTACCGAAATATTTGTTACTGCCGAAGATGGTAGCAAATCGGTATACCGCATCCACTTTATGGTAGACGAGTTTGACCCAACTACAACACCAGGGGCAGATAATGTTTGTATCACTAGCTTGCCCGATGGTAGTTGGAAATTTACCACCAATTGTAGCAACGTAGTGCTTTACTTGGTAACCTTAGATGGTAAGGTATTACTAACCGCTCCATTGGAATTGGTAGATCCAAATGTGCCTAACATTTGCAGCGACGAAGCAGAAGGCTTTGTTTACGATGCCGCTATTGACAATGTCATTGCCTACTACTTCGTGCACAATATGAAGACGGTAGTTGCGAGCGGTAAATTCAGGGTTTCGCATCAATAATCTTCTGAAAATTAGCATTAAAAAGTCGGAAATTTTGATTTCCGACTTTTTTTATTATCTTTGTCTGCTAAGACGTTTAAATTGTATTTATTCACACCTTAAATTATAGCTCATGAAAAAAACACTACTTGTCTTTTTAGCAGTATTCGCTGCTTTGTCTTGCTTTGCGGTGGATATTCCCAAAGGAACCATTTATTTTGATAACTCAATTACCAAATTTGACCAAGTTAAATTTGCGTATGGCAAACGCGATACAAAAGGAACCGTTCTTGTTAGTATGAAAGACGAAGGTAACGACGTGTGGTCGTATACCGTACCTACTACCGTGCGAAGCATGTATCGTTATATTTTCTTGGAAACAACGTTAGAAGACGGTACACATAACTACAACTTTAATGATTTTAAAGATATGGTTGCCGGTGAACGTGGTGAAATTAGAACGGCAACTACCGATCAAGTCATTACGCCCGATTATATCTTTGTTCCCGAAAATAATACCAGTCGAAATTGGTACCAAGGTACATGGAAAAGCAGATCGGGAGGTTCTGATACTCCTAGCGATGAACCCGAATTGCCAAAAGCCAACTGTAATCCTCACTCGGCAACCGTACCTGTATTTTATTTAAATACCGAAGGCAAAGCTCCTATTGTATCGAAAGAAGAATACCTAAACGGAACACTTTACATCGATGCTTTGCAAAACGAAGGATACTCATCGGCAGGTAGTGCTGCATCGCCCATCGTTACCGAAGTAAAAGGTAGAGGTAACTGGACATGGCGTGGTTTTGATAAAAAACCTTATCGTATTAAAATGGATAAAAAAGCGTCGCTTTTAAACATGACCACCGATAAAAGCTATACCCTTTTGGCACATGCCGACGATAACTATGGTTTCTTGCGCAATACCTCTGGTTTTGCATTGAGCCGCTACTTTGGATTGGTGTATACTCCTACTCACGAACCTGTTGAATTGTTCTTGAACGGCGAGTACAGAGGTTTGTATTTCTTAACCGATCACATCAAAGTATCATCGAACCGCGTAAACATCACCGAACAAGATGACAATGAAACCAATTCGGATAACATTACCGGTGGTTGGTTGCTAGAAATTGACAACTACGACGAAGACCCACACATTACCATTGAAAAACCCGATGGCGAAGAAATGTGGTTTACGTACAAATCGCCCGAAGAATTGTCGTACCAACAAGAAATGTACATTACCAATTTCCTTCAAACAGTAACCAATGCTATTTATGCCGAAGATAAAAATAGCACTGAATGGGAAAAATACATCGATATGGATGCTTTGGTAAACTACTATTTGGTGTACGAAATTTTGGGCAACCGCGAAGGTTTCCACGGTAGCTGCTACATGCACAAAGACAGAGGTGCCGATACCAAATTGGTATTTGGACCCGTTTGGGACTTTGGTAATACATTGTGGGATATGAGCGATACCTTTATTTACGAAGAATATCCCTACGGTATTAAGTGGATTGACGAAATTGCCAAATTCCCTCGTTTCCAAGCAGCTGTTCGTCAACGCTGGTTAGAAAAACGTGGCGATTTGGTGCCTTACTTGCGTGGTCAGGTAAATGCCTTTATCGATAAAATTACCATGGCATCGCAATGCGATTGCAAAAAATGGCCTGAATACGGCAATGCCAATGTATTGGCTCGTCGAGATGCGTTCATGACTTTGATTAAAAACCGTTTGGCATGGTTGGATACCCAATTTGGTCACGTAGGTGTAACCGAAGAGCAAAACGAAACCTTGAGCGTATTCCCTAATCCTACTCGTGGCAATGTGCAAATTGCCTCGCAAGCTGCCGTTGAACAAGTAGAATTGTGCGATTTGTCGGGTAAAGTAATTGAAACCTTTAAAGACGGCGTTACATCGTTGCAATTGAGTGCTGCTAAAGGTACTTATCTATTAAAAGTTTACACAGCAGAAGGCGTACAAGTACGTAAAGTGATTATCTATTAAGAGTAGTTTTACTCTTTACGATATTTATCAATTAAACGCGATACGGGATAGTGATTCAATTCCGTATCGCTTATTTTTTGCATGGACTCCAATAGAGCATTTTCTTGTGCGATGTGTATCTTTACAAATCGAGCTTCGATAATTTGGTGGCTCAATACATGCTTGTAAACAGGCGATAGGTGCACAATTTCGCCATGGAGTGCCAAAACGGTGGGGTGTTGGAGTAACTCTATTTCCGATAAAGGGGCCTCTATTAGCAAAGGTTCGTACAATCCTTGCCAAATGTCTTTTTGGGTACGTTGCCCAAGGTAGGTATAGTGGTCGTTCCAAATATCCAAGTACCAAAAGAATCGTTTGCGTTGAGCGGTCTTTTTGCTCTTGATGGGCAAGATGTCAGTTTGGTGGGTTCTGTAGGCTACGCATTGTTCGGCAAAGGGGCAATCCTCGCAACGGGGCGATTGTGGCGTGCATTGTATGGCGCCAAAATCCATCATGGCTTGGTTGTATTGCGCGGGTTCGGTCTTGTCTAAATGCTCTTGTGCCAGCGTGCTGAATAATTTCTTGCCTTCGGTGCTGTCAATAGGCGTATCGATGCCCAATATACGCGACAAAACCCGGTATACATTGCCATCTACCACTGCGTAGGGGGCATTGCTAGCAAAAGAGGCAATGGCAGCAGCGGTATACGCTCCAATGCCAGGCAGCGATAGCAAGGTGTTGTATTCTGTAGGGAATAGACCGTTGTATTGTTCAACTACCATTTTAGCTGCTTTGTGCATGTTGCGGGCCCTGGAGTAGTAACCCAACCCTTGCCATAGGCGCAATACTTCGGTTTCGGAAGCACCTGCCAGGTGCTGAACCGTTGGGAAAGCTTGCGTAAAACGGTAAAAATAGTCCATCCCCTGTGCTACGCGGGTTTGTTGCAAGATGATTTCGGATACCCAAATGGTATAGGCATCAGTGGTTTCGCGCCATGGCAAATGGCGCTTGTTTTCTTGATACCATATTAATAATAGGGAACTTAGATTCATCTTTACAATGCATTGTACGATGTAAAAGTACGGCAAAATATCGAAATTGAAAAAAAATAATTTTTCTTTGTTGAAATTGTGGTGGTTATAAAGAAAAACACTATATTTGCACTCTGTTTGTAAAAACGGAAATTTGTTTGTAAATAACTGATAAAAAAATACATAATATGACAAAAGCTGAAATTGTAAACGAAATTGCTAGCCAAACAGGCATCGATAAAGAAGATGTTCTAAAAGTGGTTGAAGGATTTATGGCGCAAGTTAAAAATTCTTTGTCGGCTAATGAGAATGTTTATTTGCGTGGTTTTGGTAGCTTTATTGTAAAAGAAAGAAAGCAAAAAGTGGCACGTAATATTTCTAAAAATATTACCATTACCATTCCTGCTCACAACATTCCTTCTTTTAAACCTGCTAAAACTTTTGTAGAAGCAGTTAAAAACGCATAATTATAAACAAATTTAATACATACAACTATGCCAAGCGGAAAGAAAAGAAAAAGACATAAAATGTCTACTCACAAACGTAAAAAGAGACTTAGAAAAGACCGTCACAAAAAGAAAAAATAATTTCTGAGTTTTTTTGCAGAAATAGAAAGAACAAACTTAAATTTTCGCTAAGTTTGTTCTTTTCTGTATGTAGGTGTCAATTGTTATTCTCAACACAACGTGGAAAGTAAGTTAATACTGGATGTAACCCCCGAACAAATAGCCATTGCTTTAACCGAGGATGGTCGTTTGGTAGAGTTCAGCAAAGAGAGTCGCGAAGCGTCTTTCTCTGTTGGGAATATCTATTTGGCAAAAGTGAAAAAGATAATGCCAGGTTTGAATGCCGCATTTGTAGACGTGGGCTACGAAAAAGATGCTTTCTTGCATTATCTAGATTTAGGCATTCAATTCAATTCGTCGCAACAGTTTGTTACCAACTTGCGCAACAATCCTAAAAAAGCACCTAATATGAATAAGGTGCAACCTACCGAAGAACTGCCCAAAGATGGACAAATTACCGATTATTTGGTAGGGGGTAAAGAGGTATTGGTGCAAGTGGTAAAAGAGCCCATTTCTACCAAAGGTCCTCGACTTACTGCCGAAATTTCGTTGGCGGGTAGGGGATTGGTTTTATTGCCCTTTGGACAAAAGGTGTCCATTTCGCAAAAAATACAATCGAACGAGGAGCGTTTCCGTCTAAAAAAAATCATCCAACAAGTAAAACCTGCTAATTACGGTGTCATTGTACGTACGGTGGCCGAAGGCAAGTCGCAAGAAGAGTTAGTAAACGAATTGCACGTGCTTATTCATCGTTGGGAAGAAGCCTTGCATGCCTTGCAACGTGCCAAACAAGTGCCCTCGTTGGTGGTAGAAGAAATAGGTAGAGCCGAAGCCATTTTGCGCGACCATTTTAATCCCAATTACGACCAAATTGTTGTCAACGACAAGGAAGTGTACGAGGCGCTTAAATCGTACGTGTCGTTAATTGAGCCATCGCGCACCTCTATTGTCAAATATTACGACGATGAGTTGCCCATTTTTGATGTTTACAACCTAACCAAACAAATAAAATCCTCGTTTGGTCGCATTGTGCCTTTCCGCAAGGGAGCTTATTTGGTGATTGAACATACCGAAGCCTTGCATGTGATTGATGTGAACAGCGGTACGCGCAATAAATCTAGCAATTTGCAAGAAGAGAATGCCTTTGAGGTAAACATGGCGGCGGTAGACGAGATTGCACATCAACTTCGTTTGCGCGATATGGGTGGCATTGTTATCATCGACTTGATTGATATGCGTACTGCCGAGCACAAACACCAAGTGTACGAGCGCATGTGCGATAACATGAAAAGCGATTCGGCAAAACACCAGGTATTGCCCCTTACCAAGTTTGGTTTGATGCAAATAACGCGTCAGCGTGTGCGTCCTGTCACCGAGGTGGATACACTCGAGACTTGTCCTACCTGTCATGGTAGTGGAAAAATAGCTTCTTCTATTTTGTTTGTCGATTTCTTGGCATCGCGCATCGAAATGGTTGAAAAACAACTCAAAACCAAACGATTTGTACTTTACGTGCATCCGTTTGTGTATGCTTTTTTGCGTCAGGGTTGCTTCTCTATTTTGTGTCGCTGGCGTTGGAAGTACGGTTTCCGTTTTAAAGTATTGCCCAACTACGATTATAGCTTGTTACAGTATCGTTTTGTCGATTCCGATGGCAACGAACTGGACGTGCAAGATAATAGGAAAATGGTGTAATTTGACACGAAAAGAAAGATACCAAGCCGTGCTTGACTGGTTTAGGGCCAATATGCCCATAGCCGAGTCGGAACTTCACTATAACAATCCCTTTGAATTAATAGTGGCCGTGGTGTTATCTGCACAATGCACCGATAAGCGCGTTAATCAAGTAACTCCTGCTTTGTTCAAGGCATATCCTACAGCCCAGCTATTGGCGCAAGCTAGCTTGGATGATGTGCTGTTTTACATTCAATCGGTTTCTTATCCTAATAATAAAGCCAAACACCTAATTGGCTTGGCACAAAAATTGCAGCAAGATTTTAACGGAGAGGTGCCTGCTAATTTGGAGCAGTTGCAAACCCTGCCAGGCGTAGGGCGAAAAACAGCCAGCGTGGTAATGGCAGTGGCTTTTCAGCAGCCTGCTATGCCTGTCGATACCCATGTTTTTAGGGTGGCGCATCGCTTGGGATTGGCTTCTAAAACCGCCACAACCCCGTTGGCAGTAGAAAGAGCATTGACGGCCAACATTCCCAAAGCAGAGTGGGGGGTAGCGCATCATTGGCTCTTGTTGCACGGCAGGTATGTTTGTATTGCTCGTAGTCCTAAGTGTGCAACTTGCGGTTTATGGGCAATTTGTCCGTCAAAATCCAAAAAAATAGTCAAAGAAAAGGGTTAATCTCGTCGAAAAGAGTTAACTTTACATGCTCAAAAATAACGTGGAAGTTGTAGTCCACAAAAAATAGAACAATTATGATTAAAATTACTTTTCCCGATGGATCCGTACGCGAATACGAAAATGGCGTAACGGGTTTTCAAATTGCCGAAAGCATTAGTACGCGTTTGGCACAAGATGTTATTGCAGTACAAGTAAACGATACCGTAACCGAAATAGATCGTCCTATCACCGAGGACGCTACCATTAAATTGTTCAAATGGGACGATGCCGAAGGTAAACATGCTTTCTGGCACACCTCTGCACACTTAATGGCAGAAGCTTTGCAAGAGTTGTATCCTGGCATCCAATTTGGTATTGGACCTGCTATCGAAAGCGGTTTCTACTACGACGTAGACCCAGGTACAGCGGTTATCAAAGAAAGCGATTTTGCAGCTATCGAAGCCAAAGTAATGGAAATTGTGGCTCGCAAAGAACAAGTGGTTCGCGAAGAAATCAGCAAAGCCGATGCGTTGGCGATGTTTGCTGCAAAGAACGAATCGTACAAATTGGAATTGATCAACGACCTAGAAGATGGTACCATTACCATTTATCGTCAAGGTGGTTTTGTAGACTTGTGTAAAGGTCCACACATTACCAA
>JAGCMZ010000014.1 GCA_017646225.1 Paludibacteraceae bacterium
AAACTTCGGGTTGGTCGCTTACCGAACAAGATCCATTCAACAACGTAGGTCGTACCTGTATCGAAGCTATGGGTGCTGCTTTGGGTCACACCCAATCGTTGCACACCAACGCATTGGACGAAGCCATTGCACTTCCTACCGACTTCTCGGCTCGTATTGCTCGTAATACTCAAATTTACATCCAAGAAGAAACCAAGATCTGTAAAGAAATTGACCCATGGGCAGGTTCTTACTACATTGAATCGTTGACCAACGAATTGGCAGAAAAAGCTTGGGCACACATCGAAGAAATTGAAAAATTGGGTGGTATGGCTGCTGCTATCGAAACCGGTATTCCAAAAATGCGTATCGAAGAAGCGGCTGCTCGCACTCAATCGCGCATCGACTCGGGTTCGCAAACCATCGTAGGTGTAAACAAATACCGTTTGGATCACGAAGATCCTATCGATATCTTGGAAGTAGACAATACTGCCGTACGTAAACAACAAATTGAACGTTTGCAAGCTTTGCGTGCTAATCGTAACGAAGCCGATGTTAAGAAAGCATTGGAAGCCATTACCGAATGTGTTAAAACCGGCAAAGGCAACTTGTTGGAATTGGCAGTAGAAGCTGCTCGTGTACGTGCTTCGTTGGGCGAAATTTCTGACGCTTGCGAAGTTGTAGTAGGACGTTATAAAGCAACCATTAGAACCATTTCAGGCGTGTACAGTTCAGAAACTAAAAACAACGATGAGTTCAAAAAAGCACTTGAACTTACTGGCGAATTCGCTAAAAAAGAAGGTCGTCAACCTCGTATCATGATTGCAAAAATGGGTCAAGACGGTCACGACCGTGGCGCTAAAGTAGTAGCTACTGGTTTTGCCGACTGTGGCTTTGACGTAGACATGGGTCCATTGTTCCAAACTCCTGCCGAGGCTGCTAAACAAGCAGTAGAAAATGACGTTCACGTTCTTGGTGTTTCGTCTTTGGCTGCTGGTCATAAAACATTGGTACCTCAAGTAATGGAAGAATTGAAAAAACTAGGTCGCGAAGACATCATCGTTATTGCTGGTGGTGTTATTCCTGCACAAGACTATGAATACTTGTACAATGCAGGCGTAGCTGCCATCTTTGGTCCTGGTACTTCTGTTATGAAATCGGCCATCGAAATCATGAACATCCTATTGGAAGATTAATTTATTTCTTTTCCGATACTTTTAAGCGGTCCCAAATTCGGTCCCTGAGCTTGTCGAAGGGTCGAAGGGCCCGCTTTTTTTATGTCTAACCGCATCACCGATTCACCGATTAGTCGATTATTCACATTCGTTCATCAATTCGTCACCGATTCACCAGAGCGCAGCTCTATTATTACATAAACATTACAAAATATCCCCTTGGAAACTTTTTGCGTAAAATAGTTTCTTTGGAAAATGTTGATAATCAGCGTAATGCTGTAAATAAATATTTTTTAAATAAATTTTTAACACTTGGTTAAGTACTACAAAAAAGCATTTGTTATATTTTTGCGCTTGTTATAGTGCAGAAAATGGACTCTTTGGTACGTTCAAATATTATAAAGGTTGCCGAATCGCTTTTTGTTAAGTATGGCATAAAGTCGATTAAGGTGGATGATATATGCAACGAATTGCATATGTCAAAAAAAACCTTTTATACCGAATTTGAAAACAAAGAGTCGCTTATAGAAATTGTGTGGGATAATATTTGCAAAAAAGGTCCAGAGCGCTTTCATAATATCAGCGAGATTGATACGTGCGATAACATCATCGATTTATGGATGCAAGGCCCCTCGCTTGCAGCGCGCGAACACAATAAAAAGTATGAAATATTTGTGTACGATTTGCTTAAATATTATCCAACCATTCATCGTAAACATACTGCTATGCGCGAAAAAATCGTTAGCGACACCTTGCGCAGGGTGCTGAATAGAGGAATAGAGCAGGGGTTGTTTCGTGGCGATTTGCATGTAGACTATTTAGTGCCGCTTTGTAATGGTTGGAACGATATGGCTATTGAGGCTTTTTTAAAAATGCCAAAAAGCGAGCATAAAAACTACTTGCGCTTTTTGCTAGATGCGTTTATGCATTTGGTATGTAGCGAAGAAGGCTTAGCCTACTACCTAAATACTCACTATCAACTAGAAAAATAATTAGTATTATATAATAAGGTATGAAAAGAAGATTGAT
>JAGCMZ010000057.1 GCA_017646225.1 Paludibacteraceae bacterium
GGTTCAGCATAACCCATGTAAACATGGTTTCTGCATTCACCTCGCACTAAAATTCATGAGGGCGAAGCCCGAGTAATCGGTTAATCGACGAATCGATGTTTTATGGAGTAATTTGAGGATTTAGTGAGTCTTGTATTAAAAGAAGTTAAAATACAGTCGACCCTCTTGTAACATTCTGCCAAATGTCTTTACCTTTGCAACATCATTACCGACTTACCGATTTGTCGATTAGTCGGAGCTCACGCAGTGAGCGATTTTATAAACATCTTAATTATTAATCCATGAAATCCAGTTACCATTATGTTTGGTTTATCCGAAATTAGTTGGGGCAATTTTTTGCTTGCAACCGCCTTGTTGTGCCTGCTGTTTAATGTAGGCGTTTGGGCGTACTTTTGGTGGGACGCTAAACGCAGCAGCCATCCTTCTGCCCGTCGTAAACAACAAAAGTTCCATCAGTCCTTACCGTTTTAGCCGTCGTAAGTTGTTTAATCGCCTCAACAACTAAACAACTAAACGACTAAACAATTATTCATTCATCTTAATTTCTATTTTATGAAAACTAACCTTCAAAAATGTGCCACGTTGGTGGCAATGAGTGCCGTAGCCTCTGCAGCGTGGGCACAAGGCAATGGCGTGGCAGCCATCGAAAAAGCCAATGCCGAAATTCAATCGTACGTAGAACCCATTACCAACCTCTTTTATGTGGTGTGTGCCGTTATTGGTCTTATCGGTGCCATTAAGGTGTACAGCAAGTGGTCGGCAGGCAGTAGCGATACCACCAAAACCGCCGCATCGTGGTTTGGCGCTTGTGTATTTGCCATTGTAGCAGTAACCGCCATTCGAGCATTTTTTATTGGATAAATGGCTTCGTATCCCATTAACAAAGGAGTGGGACGATCTGTTGAGGTAAAAGGACTGCGTGCCGGATACGTTATTTATGCCGTGGTAGGCACTGTGTTTTCTTTCTTCATTTTATTTTTCTTTATGCTTATCAATAGGGTATTCGCACTGGTGATGGGTACAGTGTTGTTAATAACGGTTTGGTGTAGCAGTTTTTACCTCAACAGAAAATACGGCCAATATGGTTTGTTACATCGTAGGGCAAAGCGACTCTTGCCCTGTCGGATAGCCGTATCGTGTCCCATCTTTAAATTATTGCATCATGAAAAATCCATTCGGTAAATCCATACAAGCGTGCTTTCCACTGATGGCGTGGGAGAACAACTGCCTCGTTAGCCAAAGTGCCGATATAACGGTACTTTTTAAGGTGGGCTTGCCCATTCTTTTTGAGCGAAGTGTGGAGCAGTTCGAAAACGACCATGCTACGTGGGTGCGCGCCTTGCGTTTATTGCCCCATTACAGCATCGTGCACAAGCAAGATGTGTACCAGCAAGTACCTTTTAACAAAGAACCCTGCGAGCAATCACCCTCGTTTTTGCAAGCGGCTTCGGATGCTCATTTTCTGGGCAGAATGCACTTGCAACATACCTGTTATGTGTATGTTACCTTATCGTCCAAGCAAAACATGCAAACGCAAAGTGTGGCTAACATGCTTTGCCAAAACCGCATCGTGCCCAAAGATATGTTGCAAGCCGATCGGATAGCCGATTTTTTAGACAAGGTGGCGCAATTCAAGGCGGTATTAACCGAGGCGGGCTACCGTGTACAACGTTTGGGCGAGGCGGAAGTAGTGGGCAATGATGCTTATTCGGGCCTGTTGGCAGATTATATGCACCTGCATTTCTTGCCCGAAAAAACGTGTTTAGCCGATTTTCAGCTACAAGAGGACGATTTCATGGTGGGCGATAACTACGTTAGCTTGTTTTCGCTCCATCAGTTGGATCAGTTGCCCAACCAGGTACACACGCACCGCATGCATCCGGCCTATACCCAAGTTCAGTTGCCCATTTCGTTTGTATCGGGCATGGGGTTGGATTTGCCTTTTTCTCACATTTATAACCAATATTTCTTTTTAGACAATCCATCCGATTTGTTGCAGAAGATAGAAAAATGTGGCCGCGAGCAGGCTTCCTTATCGGGTATATCGCGCGAAAATGCCATTAACAAAACCTTTAACGATGCCTTTTTGAACGAAGCTATGGTGCAGGGAAGGCAAGCAGTGCGCTGTGCCTTTAACGTAATGGTTTGGGATACCGATTATTATCAACTGCTCAAAAAGAACGCACAGGTATCGGCTGGATTAACGCAAATAGACGCGTTTGCCACCAAAACAGAGGGCATCGTGCCCATTTTGTATTGGGCAGGCATACCTGGAGCCGCCTCGCAATACCCTTGCGAAATGACTTTTCTTACCTTTTTGGAGCAAGGCGCTTGTTTTATCAATGGTGAAACCCATGCCAGTAGCAGTGCGCAAGCTTGTAGTGTACGGTTGTGCGATAGGTTATCGGGCATTCCGCTATCGGTCGATTTGTCCGACCTGCCCCTAAAAAAAGGCTACATCAACAACCGTAATAAGTTTATTTTGGGGCCATCAGGTTCGGGCAAATCGTTCTTTACCAATCATTTGGTTCGTCAGTATTACGAGCAGGGTAGTCATGTGGTATTGGTGGATGTGGGCGATAGTTACAAAGGCCTTTGCGACCTTATTGCCGAAACCACCCACGGCGAAGACGGTATTTATTACACCTATACCGACGAGCATCCCATCTCGTTCAATCCTTTTTACGTGGCAGATGGGTATTATTCCATCGAAAAACGCGAACAACTGGCATCGTTGGTGTTTTGTTTGTGGAAAAACGAGAACGAAACCATTACCAAGGCAGAAGAAACCCACATATCGGATGCCTTAAACGGGTACTTGCAAACGGTTATAGAGGGACAATGTACTCCATCGTTCAATACCTTTTATCGCTATTTGAAAACTACGTTTAAGCAATTGCTCAAGCAGCAAGCCTTGCGCGAGGTGCATTTTTACATCGATAACCTATTGCAAGTATTGCGCCCTTATTACAAAGGGGGCATGTACGACTACCTGCTCAATGCTACCCAAAACATCGACTTGCTAACCAAGCGTTTTATTGTGTTCGAGATTGACAACATCAAAGACCACAAAACCTTGTTTCCCGTGGTAACCTTGGTGTTGATGGATACCTTTATTTCTAAAATGCGCCATCCAGCAGTGGCATCGCAGCGCAAACTCATTCTGATTGAAGAAGCCTGGAAAGCCATTTCAAAGAATGGTACAGCAGAATTCATTAAGTATTTGTTCAAAACGGTGCGCAAACATTTTGGCGAGGCCATTGTGGTTACCCAAGAGGTAGAAGACATTGTAGGCAACGAAATTGTCAAAAACACCATTTTGTCGAATGCCGATTGCAAAATCTTACTGGATCAGCGCAAGTATGCCCACAAGTTTGACGAGATTAAGCAAACCCTTTCGCTTTGCGACCACGAGTGCCAGTTGGCCTTATCGCTCAACCAAGACCTTTGTACCCAAAACAGGAATCCCTACAAAGAGGTATTTATTACGTTCAATGGCAATGCTCCCATGGTGTATGCCCTAGAGGTGTCGCAACAAGAGTACCTGGTGTACACCACCGAAAAGAGCGAAAAGTTGCGCTTGCAAGAGGCGCAGCGGCGATGTGGATCTTTGCAACTTGCCATACAACAGTTAGTTTCATCTTAATTTATCGATACCATGAAAAAAATCTTACTTCTTATTCTTTTTTCCACAATGCTTGTTCCTGCCCATGCGCAGTTTGTGGTGAGCGACCCTACTTCTTTTTCGCAGCGGCTTAGTTTGTTTGCCGAAGAGTTGTACGAAATTATGATAGACCGTCAAGAACTGATTTCGCAAACCGCCAATACGGGCGAGATGTTGCAAAAAACCAAAGAGGCCATAGAGAAACTCCAAAAGGTAAGTAATTACGTACAAGGGGCTAAAATATCGCTCGATATTGTTAAAGAGGGGGTGAATTTATCCAAACAAGTGAACAAATTGCACACCGAATTTAGCAAGTTAACCTACCTGACCGACCAAGAGATTGCCAATGCCATTTGTTTTTCGGCCGAGTTGGGCGATCACGTTGCCGAAATGGTAAACGAGGCCAACGAAATGCTTACTAGCCGAAAGGACAAGGGCGAAATGACCGATTACGAGCGCATACAGCTGCTAAAAGACATCAAAACAGAACTGAAAACCTTGCGCAGTTTGCTTTCGAAGGTAGAAAAACGCTTCAAAGACAAGAACTCACTGGCCTTGATGGACGATTACATGCAAGCCATGACTACCGAAGCCATCTTTTTTGGCATGGACCAGGCGTGGGGTACCCACATGGCAGATCCTGCATCGGTGGTAGACAGGGTAACCGACAAAAATAAAAAGGAAAAGAAGAGTTCATCTACTAAGTCGTCCACCAAAAAGTAGGGGTGTATGTTGGTAATTTTGTTTATGCATCAAGTAGCCGCCTCGTTGTCCACCCAGTTGGATGCGGTGAAAGATTTGGTACAAGACTATGTAGGAGCTTTGGCCGTTCCAGCCCAATTGTTGTGTGGTTTGTTTGCCTTTGGATACATTGGTTTTGGTATTTGGGGCTCTTGGGCAAAGGGACAAAAAATAGATTTTTACGGTCTTCTTCGCCCATTCTCCGTTGGGTTGATTATCCTTTTCTTTTCGGGTTTTGTGTCGTTGCTGCAGCTAGCCGTTTATCCCATCGAGTTGGCTACCTCGTCGCTGAATACCTCGGTACAAGATGACTATCAACAAGCAAAAACCAATTATACCGTTGCGCAAACAACCCTGCGCAATGCCATGGCTGCTTACAACCAACAGCAAATAGAAGAAGAAAGTTCTGATGTGCTAACCGAAGCATCGTCTACCGATGCCTCTTCTACGTATCTGCAACTGTTTAAGAACACCTTGCACCTGTTGGTTTCATTTAGTTCGTTGGCACTAACGGGCATGGTGTATTTTTTTAGAACGTATGTGGTGCTAGCAGGCGTGGTGTTGTCGCTCATTGGTCCCTTTGCTTTTGCCTTGTCGTTGTTGCCTGGTTTTTCGGACAACATCAAACATTGGGTGGCGCATTATGTGCACGTGGCCATGTATGTGCCCCTTAGTTTGCTGGTCAGTTTTATGGTAGCCGTTTTGTTTTCGGGTTGTGTCTATCCTGTTTTTACCAACATGCTATCGGCCTTACCACCTGCCAATTATACGTTTTCCGATTACGAGCAGGCAGAAAACCTGCAACTTTCCATTCAGTTAATAACCCTTTTGTTTAATGGCATTGCCATTGCTTTGTATGCTTGTATTCCTGTTTTTTCTAAGTGGATTATTCGCAGCGATAGCAAAAAAGATGCCCAAAGTTAGCCTATGTTTCAGTCATTAAAGAATATACAGCATGCTTTTGCCTTGGCACGAATTTACCTGATTCTTATTACGTTGCTAGCCCTGGCGATAGCCGGTTATGCTATTTATGCTTCGTTTCGGTTTGCCGAGGCGCAGCGAGAAAAAATTTATGTATTAGACCAAGGACAGTCGCTATTGATGGCTTTGTCGAACGATGTTTCCGACAACCGAATGGCCGAGGCCAGGTCGCATGTAAAGCGTTTTCATGAGTATTTTTTCACCTTATCGCCAGAGAAAGCAGCCATAGAGGGCAATGTGCAGCAAGCCCTGTTTTTGGCCGATAATTCGGCATCGGATGTTTATATGCGCATGAAAGAAGAGGGCTTTTACGAGCGTATTATTGCATCGAGCATTGTGTGCGAGGTACAAATAGACAGCATTGTTATAGACGATTCGGTATATCCTTATCAGGTAAAAACCTACGGAATAACCTCGATTGTTAGGCGATCTAACATTACCTACCGCAATTTGGAAACCCAATGTTCGTTGCTCAACACCAGCAGAACCGATAACAATCCGCACGGTTTTTTAATAGAGAATTGGAACATTACAGATAACAGCGATTTACGCACAGTACAAAGGTAACATGAATAAACAACAAAAATTTTTACATGTAGTTTCTATATTATTGGCTGCCTTTTTAATACTCATCTTTTATCTATTGGGTGGGGGAACATCAAGTCATGATTATAAAAGAATTAAGATGGTGAATAATAGTATAAATCTTGATGTGCCAACACCCAATACAGATGAGTTATCCGATAACCGAATAGAGGCGGTAATGCGGGCAAGCCAGGCAGAGAGTGATGACAATCGGACGCAGGCAAGGCAAACGGCTTCATCTTTTCAGTGGATAACATCGGACAATTACCGCACGGCCGATACCGTAGCGACTTGTTCGCCCGTCGAGCCTATTCCACCACAACGTTCATCTGCATCGAGTAGTAGCACCGCTATACCTGCTAGGGTAGATGCCGAACAAGAAAAGCAGGCATTCATTGCCCAAACCCGCCAGCGTTTGGCACAAAAATACGGGGTAGATTTGGGCGAACCCACGCCGTCTGCCACCCAAAAGGTTCGTCAAACCGCAGCTTCATCTGCTGCTTCGACGTCTCGTAGTGCAACCCCTAGGGTAACCGTTGCTTTGCCCACCTCGGATGGCTTTTACGGATTAGAAGCGCCCCCTGCTGTTGCAACTGATATCCGAGCCGTGGTGCATGGTGAGCACCGCAACCTAGAAAGAGGCTCCATAGTAAAGTTGCGCTTGCTCGATGCCATCGAAATTAACCAAACCCTGATACCTGCCAATACTTTTTTATACGGGCAACTCAGTTTTGCTTCTTGCAGGGCTATGATTCGTATTCAGAACATCCAATACCAGCAGGCTGTTTATCCTTTTGAAGGAACCATTTACGATAAGGATGGCTTTGAGGGATTGTATGTACCCGATAATCGGATAGACGAGGCAGCCCGAAAGGCAGGTTCACAGGCCTTGGCCAATGCCAATTTACGCATTCCCTCTGTTTCTGTTTTAGGTTCGGCTGCCAATGCCGTTGTAGGTGCCGTTCAGTCGGTGGCGCAACAATCGGTAAGCCAACAAAAAATAAACATATCCTCCAATTATTTAGTTACCATTAAACAATCTTCCAAATGAAACGCATTTATTTTTGTTTGTGCATGCTAGTCATCTATGCTGTGGCGCATGCTCATCCTATCTTTTACATCAATCATACCCAACAATTGGCTTTGCAATTCCCCGCAGAAATTAAGTACGTGGATGTGGGAAGTGCCACCATCGAGGTACATCAACTCTCCGATGCACGCAGTTTAACCCTAC
This sequence comes from Paludibacteraceae bacterium, assembly GCA_017646225.1. Taxonomy (GTDB): domain Bacteria; phylum Bacteroidota; class Bacteroidia; order Bacteroidales; family Paludibacteraceae; genus Enterocola. The sequence continues at coordinate 7,206 of JAGCMZ010000057.1, forward strand.
GTGCTAGGCAAAAGAACTGTGCCAATAGTACCTTGTCGGTGGTTACAGCTAACGGCAAATACTATTTGTATACCCTGGCGTATGCTCAAGAGTTGCCTTTCTTGGGGTATCAAATAGACAAAGGACCTTTACCATCGCCTTTTGTGGGCATTGGACAAGCCAAAACCACTCATTTTATAGCGCCTTACCCCATTGCCGATTGGTCAGTTGCGCCCGATACCATTCTTTCTGCCTATGCCGATGGCATTCAAAACATGGTTCGTGTTAAGGCGAGTCGACCCTATAAAAGCCAGGGGTCGGTTGTTTTGTTGGGGGCAGGCGGAAATATGTTTACCTACCGACTGTGCTACAACGATACCCTTCCGCAACTATCGGTACAATTGGGCGATTCCTTGTCGAAAGAGGCCCTGTTTACGTCGAATCCAGTAAATGTAAGTTATTTGCAAAATGTAGGCAGCCAAGTGTTGCAGCAACCCTATTTGATGAATCATTTGGGAGTAGTAGAACACAAAATGCAGTTTGCGGTAGTAGGCATTTACAGCCATCAGGATTGGCTGATTTTCCGCTTGCAAGTTCACAATCGCAACAACATCGATTACGATATCGATTTTATAAAGGGATACATTATCGACAAAAAAGGGAGCAAACATACGGCTCTGCAAGAAAC
>JAGCMZ010000058.1 GCA_017646225.1 Paludibacteraceae bacterium
AGCTGGTATGCGTGCGTCCCATGAGCAAGCATTACTTTAGCCTTTACAGCCACGAGTTGCAAGCGCTGCGCACCCATGTAATACCCGGCCTGTTTCCACCGTTTTACGCCGATATGCCCAAAACCTTGGAAGAAATCCAAGCCTCGGAAATTCGTTACATTGAGCGCTGCCTCAAAAAGGGCACCTTTATCACCGACATCGTGTATATGTGGAAGATTTTTGTGAATATAGTCTTTAAACGCGCCCGAAGCCATTAGACTGATTTTAAAAGGTGATTTCTGCGTTGTTGCTCGTGTTCGAAATCCTCATTTACCTTAGTAAACTCCGGTTTCTCACACTCACACGACTTGAAATCCCTCATTTAAAATCACTCTATTAATCACTCTGTTAAATTAACCCTGTTATAATCACTCTAAACAAGTTCAAAAATTATAACCTTGATAATAGAGAAAAATATTTCTCCTTTCTCCTTTATCAACTCTCCTTTTTTTGAAAAATGAAAAAGAACCTCATAACCCTCCTTACTTTCTTTTGTGGAATATGCGTGCTGTGTGCACAGAACATTCCGCAAAACATGGAGTACACCCGTTTGTACAGCTTTATTGACGAATTGGCCACCGACGGTTTGGTAGACGTAAACAGCGCCATTAAACCCTACAACCGCAACGCCATTGCGGCGATGCTAAAGCAAGCCAAAGCACAAGACTCGCTGCTCAACAAACGCCAAAAACGCGATTTGGAGTTCTTTATGAGCGATTTTGCCAACGAATTGGACACCATGCCCAAAGCATACGTGCATTGGACAGATAAGAAAACCTTCGATTTATCGCTGCTACAACCCCAATTCTTGTACCAAAACAAGCACTTTAAGTTTCATTTGCGCCCCATTTTGGGCATGGACTTGATGTACAACCGCCACGGCCTTATTATGAAACGCCGTTGGGGGGTAGACGTGCAAATGGACATTGTAGACCACGTGTCGGTGTGGGGTAGCATACGCGATATATCGCTCGATGGCAACAACCTAAGCGACGAATATTACAGCAACCAATACCAAAAGATTGATGCAGCCAAAATATCTCAACCTCAATTTTTGTACAATTTGCCTGGCTATCAGTACAAAGAAGCCAACTACGGTGGCGACTACAGCGATTTTAGGGGCGGTATCAAGGCCTACGCTTGGTGGGGTAGCATCGGTTTGGTAAAAGACCAATTGGCCTGGGGCGATAGCTACAATTGCTCCAACATTATATCGGGTAGGGCACCATCGTTCCCCATGATTACCCTTAGCCTAACGCCCTGCAAATGGTTTGAATTTAACTACATACACGGTTGGATGGTGAGCAACGTGCTAGACAGCACCTATTTTTACACCGAAGAAACTTACACCACCACCGAATCGAAAAAACATTACAGGCCCATGAACAAGTTTATTGCGGCCAATATGTTTACCTTTACCCCCATCCCTCGATTAAAATTATCGGTAGGTAACTCTATTGTGTACTCCGAACGTACCATACAACCCATGTTCTTGATTCCATTTGCGTTCTTTAAATCGTTGGACCACTTGATGACCAAAGGGGTTAACTCAGAGAATCAGAACTCGCAAGTGTTTATCAACCTAAGTTCGCGCAACATCAAGCACCTGCACCTGTTTGCCTCGTTCTTTATCGATGAGTTTGCAACCAAACGCTTATCGAACGATGAAAACAACCTGATATCGTACAAAGCAGGCTTTGAGGTGAGCAACTGGCCGCTCAAAAACTTATCGTACGGGTTTGAGTATACCCGCACCAATACGCTCAATTACAAGCACTCCATTCAGGCCATTACCTGGGCATCGAACAGCTATAATTTAGGTCATTATTTGGGCGATAATTCGCAACAGTTCTTTGCGTTTATCAATTACAAGCCCATTAAAGGCTTGAATTTGAACCTATCGTATACCAAAGACCAAAAAGGCAACGATTACGAATACGTGCGCCGCAATACCAAACAAATTTTGTCGCAACCCATTTTAAAAGACATTGTTTGGGAGAACGATATTGTATCGTTTAAGGCCTTGTACGAGGTGTGGCCCAATGCGTACGCCACCGTTCAGGTAGATTGGAACTATGCTCGCGGCCACGATATTGATTCTCCTACCATTGAAGGTGAAAATCGTTTGGATGCTAACGGATATTTAACTAAATTTACACCGTCCTTTTACCAAGGCAGCAACATCACCGCCACTTGTGGACTGAACATTGGATTTTAGATTTAACGATTCAACAAAATAACAAACAATGTCGCAAAGCGACGCATAATACCAAACGTATAACAACAATTTTATGAAAAAAATTCAAATGGTTGACTTA
>JAGCMZ010000059.1 GCA_017646225.1 Paludibacteraceae bacterium
CATCCATGCACTCATCGCAAAACGAACAAGATTCTCGTTACTATGGTAAGTTTGCGTTGATTCCTGTTTTGGAACCTTCTAACCAACAAGAAGCTTACGACATGGCCTATAACGGTTTGGAATTGTCTGAAAAATTAGGCCGTCCTGTTATGTTGCGCATCACTACCCGTTTGGCACACTCTCGTGCAGGTGTAGTTCGCAGAGCACCCAAACAACAAAACGAAATGAGTGCTCCAAAAATTGATCGTCAATTCATCTTATTACCTGCGAATGCTAAAAAACGTTATGCTGATTTATTAGCTTCGCAAAGTGTATATGAACAAAGTTCGTCAGAATCTGAATACAACCGCTTCGAAGATGGTGCCGACCACAGCCTAGGTATTTTGGCTTGCGGTATCGGTTACAACTACTTGATGGAAAACTTCCCCAATGGTTGTCCTTACCCTGTATTAAAAATTGGTCAATATCCCCTACCTCGCAAAGCTACCGAAAACCTTCTTGCTACTTGCGACAAGGTATTGGTATTGGAAGAAGGTTATCCACTTATCGAAGAATTGCTAAAAGGATATACAGCTAAATGTTTAAACATTAGCGGTCGTTTGGACGGCACACTTCCTCGCCAAGGCGAATTGACCCCCGATTTGGTGGGCATTGCATTGGGTGTTAAAGAACAAGACAATACACCTATTCCAGAAGTAGTAAAAATGCGTCCACCTGCCTTGTGTCAAGGTTGTGGTCACCGCGATATGTACGAAGCATTGAACGCTGTATTGGCAGAATATCCTACCAAACGTGTATTTGGCGATATCGGTTGCTATACCTTGGGTGCTTTGCCTCCCTTTGGTGCTATCGACTCTTGCCTAGACATGGGTGCTTCTATTACCATGGCCAAAGGGGCTGCAGATGGTGGTTTGTTCCCTGCTGTAGCGGTAATTGGCGACTCTACCTTTACCCACTCGGGCATGACTGGTTTGTTGGATGCCGTTAACGAAAATAGCAACATTACCGTTGTGATTTCGGACAACGAAACGACAGCTATGACAGGTGGTCAAGACTCGGCTGGTACCGGCAAAATTGAAGCCATCTGCTTGGGATTGGGCGTTGCGAAAGAACACGTACGTGTATTTGTTCCGCTTAAAAAGAACTTCGAAGAAATGACACGCATCATTCGCGAAGAAATTGAATACAAAGGCGTATCGGTTATTATTCCACGCCGTGAATGTTTACAAACCCTTAAACGTAAAAAGAAATAATCATAGTTGCTATGCAACGACTAATCGGTGAACCGACAAATCGGTGAATCGATTAATCCGCAAGAAAATAGATAAAAATATTCGATTAGTCGATTAGTCGATTAGTCGGTTAGTCAAATAATAAAAATATGAAAACAGACATTATATTATCGGGTGTAGGCGGACAAGGTATTTTGTCGATTGCCGCTGTTATTGGCGAAGCAGCGCTTAGCAATAACCTATACATGAAACAAGCCGAAGTACACGGCATGAGCCAACGTGGTGGCGATGTGCAATCTAACTTGCGTATTTCTGACCAACCCATTAACTCAGACCTTATTCCACTTAAAAGCGCCGATTTGATTTTGTCGCTAGAACCCATGGAAGCTTTGCGCTACTTGCCTTATTTGTCAGAAAACGGTTGGATTGTAACCAGCAGCATCAGTTTCAAAAACATTCCTAACTATCCAGAAGAAGCAGATGTAATCAACGAAATTAAAAAGGTAAAAAACCACGTTTTAATTGACGTAGATGCCTTGGCAAAAGAAGCAGGATCGTTGCGCACCGCTAACATTGTGTTGTTGGGAGCTGCCCTACCTTATTTGGGTTTGCCAGAACAATACATCGAAGATGCCATTCGTAGCATTTTTGC
>JAGCMZ010000060.1 GCA_017646225.1 Paludibacteraceae bacterium
TAAGTGAAACTTCCAAAACTGACAATGTAGAATAAAAAGACTCTGCTAATTCTATATTACAATAATAATGAATCATAGCCTTCTTCTCATCTTTGTAAAGTCTGAAATATCTCTCCATTCTTTTACTGGAGAAAACTTTTTCGTAAAATTCTTTGTTGTATTCCATAATTTATATATCTTTGCTGTGCAGTCCCGGTAGTTCCTCTCCCAGATATATATGCTGGTGATGAATCCGGGTTTTTTTATGCCCTCTTTTAAACTATAATAAATTGGATTACTACGATTAAAAATTAAGATTCCAAAAACTACACAAGACGTGCATTATTTATTAAGAACACTACAAAGGTATTAAAAAAAACTGCTTTACAAACAAAACAAACTACAAAAGAGGAAGTTTCTTCAATAGAGACTAACCTTTCTACAAAAGAGCAAAATCAAATTAGATACTATAACGCACCTCAACAAAAAAAGCGAGGCATTACCTCGCTTTTAGTTTTTGAAAGTGGTTGATTACAACAACGATTTTAGTTTTTCTTCGTAGGCAGCTTTAGGAGCAGCACCTACCATTTTGTCTACCACTTCGCCGTTTTTGAAGAACAAAACGGTTGGGATGTTACGAATAGCGTATTTAGTAGCCAAATCGTCGTTTTCTTCGATATCAATTTTACCAATAGCAGCTTTGCCTTCGTATTCTGCTGCTAATTGTTCAATGAAAGGACCTACCATTTTGCAAGGTCCACACCATTCTGCCCAAAAGTCTGCTACTACTACTGTATTGCTGCTCAATACTTCATCAAAAGTAGCGTCTGTAAATTGTAATGCCATAAATTTTTATTGTTTAGTTGTTTATTGTTGTTTATTCAAAGCTTCGCTTTTCATGATTTCAGGCTTCGCCTTAGCATAGTTCAAACAAGTTTGACTCTGCTTTCGGCTTGCACTGAAATTCGTTTAGTCGTTGAGTCGTTTAGTCGACAAGCGACAAGTGACAAGCGACTAGCGACGTACAAATATAGGCGGTATTCTATTAGCAAACAAGTTTATTTTTCAACAAAATACACAAATCGGCTATCGTCCTCTTCGCTCCACGATTTTAACATGCTCAGCAATTCCTCTGTCAAAACAATGGGATATTGTCCTTTGGATTGGATGGACAAATTAGAAACAGGGTCGTACACATCTACTGCCAGTTCTACAGCCACTTGTCCCTCCTTGGGTTGCGCATTGATGTAAGGTTGCACCGCATTAATTACCTCGCTGTTGATGCCATCCAAGGGGAAACGCAAGGTTATTTTTTTACCTACTTTACCGCGTAACGACGACAATTCTTCGATGCGGCTCACCGAGAATTCTTTCTCTTCGGGATTGTCGCTAGTTGGTTTACCATCGCGCTGACTGCGTTGCGCATTGATAGCACGCCACGTGTATTCCATTTTACCTGTCAATACCACAAACGAATTGACAAACAGCAAATGCCTAAAGTCTTGAATCTTTTTAGTAAGCGCTGTAAGGGTTACCTCGCCGGAATATCCCTCTATGGTAAATTTAGTAAGCGATGTATTGCGCTTGGTTAATATTTCTTCGACCGAACGAACCACCCCAGCCACAACAATTTGCCCTGCACCGTACTTTTTATCCAAAGCAGCAGAATCGTTCAGCTGACCAATATCGGCATTGCAAGCAATGGTAATTTCGGTTTTGTAATCGTCTAGCGGATGAGCGGATAGATAAATACCTACCAGCTCTTTTTCTTTGTTCAAGCGTTCAAACGACGATGTTTCGGGTGCGACGGGAGCAGAAGGACGTTGAATTTCGATTTCTTCGATATCATCGAACAGGGTTCCTTGCATGCAATTGTCGTTTTGGTACTTGTTGGCATAACGCATCAGCTGATCCAAGAAAGTTTCGCCGTTGCTTGCTTGCACAAAGAATTGTTCGCGTGTAATATCGCCCAACTCGTCGAATGCACCCGCCAATACCAAACTTTCTATGGCCTTACGGTTACATGCCGATAGGTTGATGCGTTCAAAAAAGTCGAACGTATCTTTGAAAGGTCCGTTTTCTTTGCGCTCTTTGATAATGGCCTCTACAGCGCCTTCGCCTACCCCTTTTACACCGCCCAACCCAAAGCGAATGTTATCGTCCTTGTCGGAAGTAAAGTGCAAGAAGCTGGCATTGATACTAGGACCTAACACACTAATGCCCATCGATTTGCATTCCTGCATAAACTTGGTAACCTCCTTAATATCGTCTTTGTTACGGGTTAAGTTGGCCGCCATAAATTCGGCAGGATAATGTGCTTTTAGGTAGGCAGTTTGGTACGCCACCCACGAATAGCACGTAGCGTGCGATTTATTAAACGCGTAGGAAGCAAATTTTTCCCAGTCCGCCCAAATCTTTTCTAGAATATCCTTGTCGTGCCCATTTTTTACACCCCCCTCTATGAATTTTCCTTTTAACTCGTTTAGGATGGCGATAATTTTCTTACCCATGGCTTTACGAAAAGCATCCGACTGACCACGGGTAAAGCCTGCCAACAAACGCGAAAGAAGCATCACCTGTTCTTGGTATACCGTAATACCGTACGTATCTTTCAGGTATTTTTCCATGATAGGGATATCGTACGATATCGGTTCACGACCTTGCTTACGGGCAATAAATTGTGGAATGTAGTCCATGGGACCTGGACGATACAAGGCGTTCATCGCAATCAAGTCTTCGAACACCGTTGGTTGCAACTCGCGCAAGTATTTTTGCATACCGGGCGATTCAAACTGGAAGGTACCAATGGTTCTACCTTCGCTGTACAGTTTGTACGTTGCAGCATCATCTATAGGAATGGCATCGATATCAACGTCTATGCCTTTGGATAATTTAATGTTTTTAATGGCCTCTTTGATAATGGACAAGGTACTCAATCCCAAAAAGTCCATCTTAATCAGCCCCACCGATTCTACTACGTGACCATCGTACTCGGTTACTACAATATCCTCGCCCGATAGCTTATCTTTTACCGTGGTTAGAGGGGCAAAGTTAGTTAAGTCGTCGGCACCAATAATAACCCCGCAGGCGTGAATACCAATTTGACGCACAGTTCCCTCTAGCTGGCCTGCGTATTCTAGCATCGAAGCGATGCCATCGTCCATACCATAGCGCATATCGTGCATGGCTGGCACCAATTTTACACAGTTTTTTACTGTTACCTTGGGTACTTTTTGGGTAACAGGATCGGCAAATTGCTCGCCAAATTTATCGGGCACCAAGCCTACCACCTCGTTTACCTTGGGCAAAGGAATGTCTTGTACACGGCCTACGTCCTTGATACTCGATTTGGTAGCCATACTACCATAGGTAATAATGTGGGCGACTTTTTCTTTGCCGTATTTTTCGGTTACCCAATCGAGCACAGCGCCACGGCCATCGTCGTCAAAGTCGACGTCAATATCTGGCAACGATATACGGTCTGGATTCAAGAA
>JAGCMZ010000061.1 GCA_017646225.1 Paludibacteraceae bacterium
GTCCTTTGGCTGAAAAATGGAGCAATTACAAAGCTCACCAAAAATTGGTTAACCCTGCTAACAAACGTCGTTTGGATGTAATTGTAGTAGGTACTGGTTTGGCTGGTGCTTCTGCTGCTGCTTCGTTGGCAGAAATGGGATTCAATGTACTTAACTTCTGTATCCAAGACTCTCCACGTCGTGCACACTCTATTGCTGCACAAGGGGGTATCAATGCTGCTAAAAACTATCAAAACGACGGTGACTCTGTTTACCGTTTGTTCTACGATACCATTAAAGGTGGTGACTACCGTGCACGTGAAGCCAACGTTTATCGTTTGGCAGAAGTTTCAAACAACATCATCGACCAATGTGTTGCTCAAGGTGTACCTTTTGCACGCGAATACGGTGGTTTGTTGGATAACCGTTCATTTGGTGGTGCGCAAGTATCGCGTACTTTCTATGCGAAAGGTCAAACCGGTCAACAATTGTTGTTGGGTGCTTACTCTGCACTAAGCCGTCAAATTGGCAAAGGAAAAGTGAAAATGTACTCTCGCTACGAAATGTTGGACGTTGTTGTAATTGACGGTCGCGCTCGTGGTATCATTGCTCGTAACTTGGTTACAGGCCGTGTAGAACGTTTCTTTGCTCACGCAGTAGTTGTAGGTACCGGTGGTTATGGTAACGCATTCTTCTTGTCTACCAACGCTATGGCATCGAACGGTTCTGCTGCTATGCAAATGTATCGTAAAGGTGCTTACTTCGCTAACCCTTGCTACGCTCAAATTCACCCTACTTGTATTCCAGTTCACGGTGCGTTCCAATCAAAATTGACCCTTATGTCTGAATCGTTGCGTAACGATGGTCGTATCTGGGTTCCTAAAAAATTAGAGGACGCTAAAAAATTGCAAGCAGGTACTTTGAAAGGTCGTGATATTCCAGAAGAAGACCGCGATTACTACTTGGAACGTCGTTATCCTGCATTCGGTAACTTGGTACCTCGCGACGTAGCTTCGCGTGCAGCTAAAGAACGTTGTGATGCTGGTTACGGTGTTAACTCAACTGGTTTGGCTGTATTCTTGGATTTCTCTGACGCTATTAAACGTTTGGGCAAAGACGTAGTAGAAGCTAAATACGGTAACTTGTTCCAAATGTACGAAAAGATTGTAGACGAAAACCCATACGAAGATCCAATGATGATTTTCCCTGCTATCCACTATACCATGGGTGGTATCTGGGTTGACTACGAACTACAAACTTCTGTTAAAGGTTTGTTCTGTATCGGTGAAGCTAACTTCTCTGACCACGGTGCTAACCGTTTGGGTGCTTCTGCATTGATGCAAGGTTTGGCAGACGGTTATTTCGTATTGCCTTACACCATCCAAAACTACTTGGCAGACCAAATCTCTGTGCCTCGCATGAGCACCGATCTTCCTGAATTTGCCGAAGCAGAAAAAGCGGTTCAAGATAAGATTGATAAATTGATGGCTATTCAAGGTCAACGTTCGGTAGATAGCATCCACCGTGAGTTGGGCTTGGTAATGTGGGACTTTGTAGGTATGGGTCGTACCAAAGAAGGTTTGGAAACCGCTCTTACCAAAATTAAAGCCATTAAGAAAGAATTCTGGAGCAACGTATTCATTCCTGGTAAAGCAGACGATTTGAACAACGAATTGGAAAAAGCACTTCGTTTGTCTGACTTTATTGAAATTGGTGAGTTGATGGCCCGCGACGCTTTGATGCGTGAAGAATCGTGCGGTGGTCACTTCCGTGAAGAATACCAAACCCCCGAAGGCGAAGCACTTCGTCAAGACGACAAATTCTCGTTCGCTTCTTGCTGGAAATACACCGGCGACGATCAAGAACCCGAATTGTTGAAAGAAGAACTTAACTACGAATTTGTTAAACGTCAAACCAGAAACTACAAATCTTAAGCCATGGAAAAAGCAATTAATATAACATTAAAAGTATGGCGTCAAGCTGGCCCTAAAGCTAAGGGTGGTTTTGAAACCTACAAACTTAACAACATTTCGACCGATAGCTCGTTCTTGGAAATGTTGGACGTACTAAACGAACAATTGGTAAGCGAACGCAAAGAACCTATCGCATTTGACCACGACTGTCGCGAAGGTATTTGCGGTATGTGCTCGCTATACATCAACGGTCATCCACACGGACCTGACGCAGCTGTTACCACTTGCCAATTGCACATGCGTAAATTTAAAGATGGCGATACCATCACCGTAGAACCTTGGCGTTCTAACGCATTCCCTGTAATCAAAGACTTGATGGTAGACCGTGGTGCTTACGATAAAATTATCCAAGCAGGTGGTTTCGTATCGGTAAATACAGGTGGTGTTCCTGATGCTAACGCAATTCCTATTCCTAAAAAAGATGCCGACGAAGCTATGGATGCTGCTTCTTGCATTGGTTGCGGTGCTTGTGCTGCTGCCTGCAAAAACGGTTCTGCCATGTGGTTCGTTTCTGCTAAAGTAAGCCAATTGGCTTTGTTGCCTCAAGGTAGAGTAGAAGCTGCTGCACGTGCAAAAGCCATGGTAGCTAAAATGGACGAATTAGGCTTTGGTAACTGTACCAACACCGGTGCTTGCGCTGCCGAATGTCCTAAATCGGTTTCTTTGTCTAACATTGCCCGCTTGAACCGCGAGTTTTTGTGTGCTAAATTCAAAGACTAATAGATAAAACGATTTTAAAGGGTGATTTTTGCGTTGCACTTGTCTTCGAAATCCTCATTTACGCTTAGTAAACTCCGGTTTCTCAGACTGCGTGGCGCCTTAAAATCCCTCCTTTAAAAGTCATTTTATAGAACAAACAAGGGGGTAATCAATTAGGTTACCCTCTAATTTTTAAAATTATAGTTTATGAAAAAGATTTTTTACTCGTTATTTTTATCGATGGCATTGGTAGCTTGCGGTTCGATGCAACAATCTACTACCACAGGTAGCAGTTCAAATGCCGCTACTCAAACTCCTACTACTAACACTACTACCACTCCATCTACCACCACTACTACCAATAATGCTAGTGGAATGGATGCCTTGGCAGGATTGTTAGGCGCAGCACAACAACCTGCTCAATCGGAAAGTTATACCGCTGGTCAACAATCGGGTGTAGCCCTAAAAGCGCTTTATACCCAATACAAAGCCGATGGTAAGCTTGATTTTTCTAACTTAAACAACTTGCTTAACATTGTAAATTTGTCGGCACAAGTACAAAAAATTACCAAAGCAGAAAAAGGAACGGTGGATTATTCAGAATTTGGTAAAGGTTTGGTAGCAGGTTCTGTTAACTTGGTAAACGATATTAATAAAGATCAAGTA
>JAGCMZ010000062.1 GCA_017646225.1 Paludibacteraceae bacterium
CACATCAGGACGCTCGCACATACCATAAAACGACATCAAACCACCCATGCTCGAGCCCATAATGGCCGTATTATCCCTATCGGGCAAGGTAGAAAAGATGCTATCCACCATAGGTTTAATGGTATTAACAATCATATCGACGTATTCATCGCCTCTAATTTCTTTGTTGCAATAGCTTTCAAAACCTGTAGTGCTGTATTTTTCGGTATCAAAGTACTCGGTTGGCACTTTTTCGGGCATTAAATCGCAGATTCTTGAATTATCGATGCTATGAATACCCACAGCAATAAAAGGCTTGATTTTACCTTCCTCTATCAGCTTGCCGCCTACCTCGTCAATTTCCCAGGCTTGTTTGTTCCACGACGATTTTTTATCGTATAAATTTTGCCCGTCGTGCATGTAAACAACGGGGTATTTTTCATCCAAATTGTACCCTTCGGGCGTCCAAATATCCAGGTAAACGGTACTACCAAAGTTTTCGTCTTTTACTTTGGTTCTGTAAAGGGTACCCGTAGTAACCTCTTTGGACGATTTAGGCAAATCGTGCACGCGTGTATCTTCTTCTTTTTCAGGCTCATCGGGCGTAACATCGGGTTTTGTTTGCTCGTTATCGGGTTGCTCGGGCAAAGTGGGTTCATCCCCTTGTTGATTATCCGAACAACTGGCCATCAACACAGCCATGCTAAGTAGTAAAAGGATCTTTTTCATAATGGATTTAATACGGTTGTAATTTGATTGCGTTGTTATGTTACAAATATAGTAATATTATTATTAACTTTGCAACATGAAAAAAATCACCACCCTCCTACTCTGCTTTTTACTGGCTACCAGCGTTATGGCGCAACTAAAAAAAAGTCGCCTTGGTAGTAATAGTAATCAGCATATTACTTTAGGCATTGGTGCCTCGTACCCTGTTTTTGACTGCAAAGGTGCTATCGGTGGCGCAGCCAACGCATCGTATACCTACTATTTTATGCCCCGATTGGGGTTAAGAGGCGAGTTGGGATATGCATATTTAAGGTATGAACCACTCGTTTCGAGCTCAGGGACCGAAATAGACGGTCTTCACGCAGGCGATATCAGCGCACAAGTGGTATTTAATTACTTTATAGACAAAGGTAGCCGACACGAAAACAACAGCGGCAGTTTTATTCCCGAAAGAGCCTACCTATTTGGTGGTGTAGGTTGCTTTTTGTACGATGCCCATCCTACAGGTAGAACCGTAGGTATTCACGCTAGTTTTCCTATTGGAACAGGCGTTGCATGGAGCGTAGGGTCTAATTGGGCCATCGGACTAGATGCTACTTGGCGTTTTACATTAACCGACGATATGGATGCCATTACTCCCGAGCAATTTATGCCCGACTGCTATGCTACCCTTTGCTTATCGGTTACCTATAAGATACCCAAACAACGCATTGGCAGTAGAGAAACACGTATTCGCACCCAACGCAACAAGGCTTGTGACCCACGCAAAGGATGCGATTATACGTTCTTTTAGTTAGTATTTAGTACAAGTATAAAGCTTTGGCGATTTATTTGATTTTTTTGTAAAAAAGATTTTCTTATATCAATTTCTTGTACTATATTTGCACTCGCATTCGGAAGGATGGGTGAGTGGCTGAAACCACCAGTTTGCTAAACTGACGTACGGGTCACCGTACCGGGGGTTCGAATCCCCCTCCTTCCGCAATCAAATTTTTAATATGGAAGACAGCAACGTAGGTTGCTGTCTTTTTTGTTTTGTATACAAGGACTGAAAGTTCACTTGCAAGGACTTGAATACAAAACAAAAAAAAATAAGATATACCACAGTATATCTTATCCATATTAAAAATTTGCTATTGCAAGGACGCCTCCGGCAGGACTGGGGATCTTTGAGCGAAGCGAAAAAATCCCCCATTGCAAGGATCCCCGCAGGAGCGAGGGGATCACGGAGCGAAGCGACGTAATCCCCCTACTACTATCTTACTTTTTCTGCTTCGGCCTTTGCCTTGGCTTCTGCCTCTGCTTTTTCTCTAGCTTTCTTTTCGCGTATCCAAATAGTAATGGCTTTTTGATAAGCCCTGGCATTGCGCAAATGTTCGGTATACGTTACAGCAAAATTATGCGTACCCGAGAAATCGGCCTTTGCACAAAAATAAATGTAATTGTGACTAACGTAATTCAACACTGCATCTATCGAATTGTTAGTAGGAATACGAATAGGACCAGGAGGCAATCCTGGACACACATACGTATTGTACGGAGATTTAATTTGGATGTGTTTTTTTAGGATTCGATTTAGCGTAAAATCGCCTACAGCAAAGCGAGCCGTAGGGTCTGCTTGCAACGGCATTTTGATGCGCAAGCGATTCAAATACACACCGGCAATCTTACGACGATCTTCGTAATCGTTACTCTCCTCTTCTACTATCGATGCCAAAATATGAATGTCTTTCAAGCTCAAACCTAGTTTCTTGGCTTTTTCCAAACGTTCTTCGTTCCAAAAACGATGACGCGCATCCAAAACACAGGCTTCTACCTCTTTGGCACTGGCACACCATTGAATGGTGGTGTCAAAACGCACAAATAAGGCCAACGAACTTTCTTGGTCCAAACCATACTTTTGCAACAGCGTATCGGCCAAAAACACATCGGCAAGCGAAGCCGAGTCAATCGCCAACTGATCTGACAATTTTTTGGCTACAACGGGGGTATAACGCGTTAATTTTAGCTGCAATTTTCCCTTATTGCTAAGTCCGTATGCCAAACGATTTACAAATACTCGGTTAGGCAAATTAGGTTCCAAATCGTACTTACCGCACTGTGGCACCTCTTTTTCTAGGTACTTGATGCACATTTTCAAATCGTCTATAGACGAAATCCACCCATTGGTATCCAATTGTTCAATAACATCGTCCCAAGTATCATCTGCCCTTACATAAAGGTACTTATAGGTAGGCGATTCGGGATTGGCATTGATATTGGCTGCCATAAAAACCCTATATGCATAATAACCAACTGCAGCACAAACCGCCAACAACACCAGAACTACGCTGATAATAATGATCTTTTTTTTCATGGTTGCTTTCTACTCAATATTCATTTGCAAACGCGCTGCCATTTCGATGGTACGCAATTTATCCTTATAGAAATTGTTGGCATTTACTTTGTCGATGGCAAGGGCTGCGTCTGAATTACCTTCCCAACGACGGCATAGATAAAGGGAGTTGTACAAGCGACCAATTTGGTACTCGCGGCTAAAACGAAGCCCCAAAGCATAGTCTTCGCCATAACTTACGTTGGGTACACCGTACTCGCGCAACAGCGGAGTAAAGAAAGCACGTGGAGCGCCCAATCCATTGATGCGAAGAGCATTATTTCTACCATTCTCTGGAGTCCATTCGGCATGATCAATTAACCCAGGAGGCAATACTTCCAAATCAAAATTGGTCATGGTATATGAACCTATCAGCATGGCGCAGTTTTGCGCATAAAATGCCTCAACAATTTGAGTTAAAACGGTTTCGTCTTGGTACAAATCATCGCTATCTAGTTGCACAGCAAACTTGCCACAAGCAGCGTTGTTCACTCCTTCCATCCAGCAACCGCCAATGCCCAATTGGGTAGATGCGGGAATGATGTGCACCAATCTACTATCCTTGGCAGCCATCTCTTGCAACAACTCGGTGGTACCATCGGTAGAATGATTGTCAATAACAATTACATTAAAAGGGAACGATGTTTTTTGCGACAAGGCAGAATTTACCGCATCGGCCACGGTTTTAACTCGGTTGCGCACCGGAATAATAACCGACGCCTCGTTGGCAAAAGTTTGTCCCGAAAAATCGACATCTTTGAATTGAGGTGCCAAATACACACCCGTCTCTTTTAAATAGGCGGTGCAAGCTTGCTCCATTTCTATTTGTACCGCACGGTTGCGTGGGTTTACATAATCAAATTGTTTTTCGCCGCTTTTGCGGGTATCTTCTTCCATTTCGGTATAAAGCACCTCGTCGATGTGACAAAAATCGGCTATGGTCGATAACGCCAAACGAATAGCATACCATGTAGCATACTGATACGAGTCTATGACTACCTCTTTTACATCATCGATGCGCACCAATACCAACGAACCAAAATTAAAATCGTCGCGAATGCTACCCATTTGGTATTCGATGGTAGGCACCACGCTGGTTTGACCATTCATTACTTGGTAGTAGTTGGCATACACCATCGATGCGCCCGTATCGTTTGCCACCGAAACAAAACGTTTCAACGAGGTTTTAGAAAGTTCTAAAGGCGATGTTTTGGTATAGAGCAACGCATAATCGGTAGCTAGATTTTGTAGCAAAGGCAACAGCGAGGCATCGCCTATGTTTTTGCCCAACACTACGCAGTTATTTACTCCTGCATTTAAAAATGTTTGTTGCAACGTTTCATCGTGTTGCAATAGTACGGCGGTAACAGTGGGATTCATAATTATACGGTTATTTTCTTGATCTTCTTTTGCTTGATTTAACAACGACGGGTGGTTCCAGTGCATCTAAGAATAATTTCATTACGTAACGACGCGATTCATCGCCGATGATGCATTCAAACGGAAATCCTGCTACTATAATAGGTAACTTGTTACCCACTTTGACTGCGGCAGGCAACTGAGAGTCGGTGTAATACAAAATACATTCTCCGTCGGCATCTACTGGCATTATCGACTGCAAGTTTTGTACAAAATATTGCTTTGTATTGGGCCACCTTTGCAAATTGTAATGCCAGTTTTGTTTGGGCGAGTACACCACTCCATTCTGTGTAGCAACATCCTGCTGTAACGTATAGCGCAACCCTTTTTCTATAAACACATCCGATCGATTAGACGATGCAACGTATGCCCCCGATATCAACAATTTGGCTTTGGGTTGTTGTGCATAATCGAACAATGCTGTTTGCAAATCGACAGGGTACAATTCAAACAACGGCGTATCCTTTTGTTCGCCCAAAATAACGTCCACAACCTGAAAATCTTTCAGCTGAACGGCTTTATTCATAACCGCCTGCTTACTGCACGACGAAAACGAATATTTATTATCGCGCATGGCTTTACCATGCAAATAAGGATAGTAGAAGGCATTGCCCTGAATTACCATGGCAGTATCTCGATGCGAAGCACCCGAACCAGGATTAGCATCGGTTTGATATGGCTGATTTTGATTGTATTCGTATTGATGTCCTACAAACGACATATCATAATGATAAGGAACACCATAATCCAGTTGATGCACAAAACCTGCCTCGGTTTCGGTAACATAATAATGAGGGGTTGCCACCCTATCAAAGGCATTCACAATCAAGGCCTCTCCCACTGGTTTGGCTACCTGACAAACCGACAACTCTTCTGAAGGGAAACTTTCGCCACCGGAATTAACCGCAGCCACTTTGTAGCGGTACAACACATCTTTTTCGATGGGCAAGGTGCACGATGTACCTTTTACCAGCACCCCGTTATCAAAACTTCCATCTTCTTTACGTGTATACACTTTGTAGGCCGTTGGGAAGGCAGTAGGTTCTAATTTATCGAATGTAGGTTGCCAATTCAACACCACGGAGTCTTTCTTTAACAAAGCCGAGAATTGCGTAATAGGAAGCGGTTGAACCACATAACCTGTTTTGTACAGTTCCGACATATAACGCAACGTGGCCTTATAAACCGCCCTTGCCATTACAAATTGAAAGGCAGGATGATGCGCATAACGCATATCGGCAAAATTTTGATGCGACAATAATTCCACAATAACCGATGGTACAACGGGGATACGCGTTTCTACATAGCTACGATGCCAAATACCCCTGGCAGGCCATTCATTCTGAAAAGTGCCACGCAAATCGGATACAATTTGCGACAACATATAATTGGCCAAATCGTTACTAGCCAATTGACTGTATCCTGTAGGCGCCTTGTTATCGGTGGTGCATACAATCAATGTCCCTATCAGTTTATCGGGATCATCTACCCCTGCATCGGTATGTATAGCCAACGACAAATCGAGCGGAATACCCACTCCTTGGCCTTTTGGGTGCACAACAGATCCGCCACACAAATAGTTGGTCCACTTGGCTCGGCTGTAAAGATCGTCGTAATAATCGTTGTCATTTTCGGGTTTCTGGCGGTATAAAATACTATCGGGCGCACCAAATTGACGCAAATAATACACAGCAGCGTCTACGTATGCGGGCAAATTATCATCCAAAACACTGCATCCACCACCTACGTACACCCTAGAAATATTCCATTCCTTTTTATCGACCGTATTATAAAACTTAATCTGAATATTGTCTTTAATATACAAGGGATCTAAATACAACCAAGTATCACCACCCAACGTGGTATTGATTTGGTAGTTGGTAGTAACACCACCATGCAACACATCGCACTGCACTTGTTTGGCCTTGCAACCTGTAGGATATGCTATACGCACCCAATAGGTATCGGGGCTTGTGATGTTTCCTTTAAAAATGAGAGTATCCGAAATTTGTTGAGGCGTTGAGTCGTTGAGTCGTTTAGATGGGGATAACTCCACTCCTTCGCTATGCCAATCGCGCTCGCGTGGCATATACACCTCAGCCCCAGCACTACGCAACATTGGGAGCAAATAGTTCATTACAATTTGCGTGCTTAACAAGTCTTCTACTGTTCCATAAAGCGACGGACGTTGCCACCTGGGAATTGCTTTGTACTTGTCGTAGTAAAGGCCATGGCTGTTCCACAAAGCAATATTGCGGTTTTGAAGGCCTTGCGAAGGTTGCCAAGGATTGGACAAATTTTTACGAGCCACTATCCCCGTTTTATAGGGAACATAGCGACTTTTGTCTTTATCGCTCTCTTTACGAAGATAATTGTGAATAAATTCTTGAATGGGATGCTTGCGGCTTTCAATGGTCAGTTCCATCTCTTGGTATTCCTCTGGCAATTGAGCACGAAGTGAATCGGTAATATCGGCCACAATACTATCCGTCATGGGTATATTCGATAGATGCTCGCTCACCTTGATGGTGCATTTATCGTCATCGATGGTCATGGACTCAATTTTAAACTTGTTTGTTATGTTATTAATGGTCCCTGCCCGATACTCAAAACGTTTAATAGGCAAAGGACGCAATCTTGTGGGTTTGGCATAGGCCTCAAAGCCCACCAAACACAGCAACATCGTTAGTATAAAAAATCGCCTAATCATCGATTGAAATTCAAAGACCAAATGTACAATTTTTTTTACAAACAACCACACAGAAAAAAAACAAAAAGACTGCCAAAATAATTTTTGACAGTCTTTTCTATAATCAATTTAACAATCCTATTTATGTCCAGGTCCTTTGGGGAACCAGCCCTTTTCTACCCTTTTGTGTTGCTGAAATATTTCTAAAATACTCCAAAAAGACGAAAACGCCACTACACCTAATATTATAGAGAGAATCAAATCGGCCACACACATAGAGCCCACCATAAAAGCAATACCTATTATCAAAAACAGCCACCAGCTTTTTATGCCCCAATAATACTCCGCTTTAATTACCAACGGATGAAACAATCCGATTACCAAAAAAGTAACCAATCCTACTATCAATCCTGTTATATTCATCGAAAGTTAATTTTGTATACTTAATTCATACTACACATTTCTTGTCGAATAAATGAGTTCATTGCAAAAATACAAACATTTTAGTGGATACAAAACAATATTTTATTACTTTTGTAGTATTGGTTTTATTGCTAAACTAGCAGGCAAAAAATACACATTAATTTATTATACTATGAAGTTTTTTACAAAATTATCTTTAGCCATTTTTATGGCGATGAGTGCCTTGTCGGCATTAGCGGCAGAGCACTATGTGTACTTTGATGGTACATCATTTACTCAACCCCAGGTGTGGGCTTGGAACAGCACCGAAAACTGCTGCAAAAACGGTACATGGGGTGGCGACAACATGGTCAAACAAGATGGCAAATGGTATTGGGAATTGCCTGCTGGCAAAAGTGTTCCTACCCAAATCATTATTCACGAAGGAGACAACAAGATTGGTGGTGGCGACCTTACCTACGTAGACCAAGCCACATACCACCAAGACGGTTCTTATACCGAATTTGTAGACCCTGCCGTTCCTGTCGTTACCGCTTCTCCTGCATCGGGCACTTACTTTGACGAAGGTGAAGAACTAACCGTTACATTAACCGCAACCCTAGACGCTACCATTTATTATACATTGGATGGCACCGAGCCAACTACATCGTCTGCTGTATATACAGAACCTCTTTCATTGACAGAATCGGTTACCTTAAAAACCCTTGCTGTAGCAGATAGCAAACAAAAAGCACAATCTTTTACATACACCCAAATGCCTGGTGCCGATGCCGAAGAAACCCGTCCTGTGCTTAACACCAAGTACTACAAAGTAAATCCTAATGGCCAAAAAGGTTCTAAACAAACCATTGATATGGCATTTGAAGGCAGATTGGCTACCAAAGCAATGAGCCATTGGAAAGAAACCGATATTATTGCACAAGGTGTAGCACGCGATGTTTGCCAAGCCCTAAAAGGTAAACACGAACGTCCTATCATCGACTCGTATGCTATTTATGCTGCCTACGACGACGACAACCTATACCTTGCTGTACAATTGGTTTATACCGTTTGGGACCAATACGGAGAAGGTCAACAACCCGGTGAATCGAAACCTCACAACATGAATGGCCGCATGATGTGGGCATTCGACCTAAATCCTACTACTGAGTTTGACGGTTATATTGGTACAGGCGCTATCTGGAACGATGGAAAACCAGGAGCCAAATTTGACAACGGTGTAGATGCTATATGGATAGGTTCTTCGCAACCTGGCGAAGGAACTCCTGGTTTCTTTATTCCAACTCCAGACGGACACGCAAGCTACGATGCTAAATACTGCAAAAGCATTCCTGGCAGATACTACGGATATGCAGATGGTCTTCACTCTAGCATTTCGAGCATCTACGGACAAAGCAACTTTGAATACGACCCTAAAGTCCTTACCGGCAACTCCGGCTTCACTAACTTAAAATCGGCCGTTACTACTACTGGACACACTTTCTACGAATGGAAATTCCCACTTTCTGTGCTAGGTATCTCTGCCGATTACATCGAAAAATACGGTATTGGCGTTATGTACATTGACATTTATGGTTCTAGCCCTGTAGGTGGAACTCCATACGATCCTTCTTACTTTGACAACGCAAAAAAATCTTACTCGGCAGACACATCTACAAGTAAAGAAAAAGAAGACGAAGACGTTATTACCTACGCTCCTGCTCGTATTGGTAAACTATTGGCTCTTCCAGAAGATGACAACGAAGACACCGAACAACCCGGCGGAAGCATCAAACCCGACGGTGGTGGCACTTCTGCAGTAGAAGACATTGAAGCAGACAATGGCCCTGTTGAATACTTCAACCTAATGGGCATTAAGATTACCGAACCCCAACCCGGCGAAATTGTTATTGAACGTCGCGGAAGCAAAGTAAGCAAAAAGATTTACTACTAACTTACCCCTGATTTAAAGAATAATGACTGCGTAGATTTTTACGCAGTCATTATTCTTTTATAATTCCACCCCCCAAAAGCACCTCCCCACGATAGAAGGCTGCAGCCTGTCCGGGTGCAATGGCTGTTAGCGGTTCATGAAGGTGAACAAGCAAGGTGTTATCGGGCAGAAGCATATTCTACTCACACCGAGACCCTCCACACCTTGTCTAATAAATCGTCATAATCTGGGTTAGAAAATCGGTTTATGCATATCCCATAAAATTTAGCACCTGTTTTTTGGGCTTCCTCTACTCTATTTATCAATGTTGCATCAAGCGCAGAAAATTCAAAATCGCTCACTATCAACGCATCTGCATATTTATAGGCTTCTGTGTCTAATTGGGACAATATTTGTTCCATCATTTCACGCCCATCGGAACCGCCAGTAATACATCCTTTTAAAAAACTCATCAGATCCTCTTGTGCATTTTTACCACTTAAATCTAATGTTTTACAATTTACTGAGAAATCAATTACGTACAGCGGACGACGAGTTATTTCTGCTATTTCGTATGCTTTTAGAACTACCCATTTGACAAATTCCATGGGTTTTCCATACATAGACCCACTCGTGTCGATCGCAATAATAATTGGCCCTTTACTATCTATACTTGCTTGTTGGGTGCTAACTTTATTTTCTTTGGGATATGATGAAAACAGCTGCAATTGCTTGGTAGCAAAGCGTTGGTAAAACAAAATCTCAGTAGTAGAATCCGCAAAATAAGAAAACTCCGTAGGAAGCATATCCATAATTCTATTGCCAGAGGTAACGCCTTCTATATCCTCAAAAGGTGGCGACGGATAGATGTACTGCAACATAGACTCTAGTTTCGATTTGTTTATATTCTCACTAGCCGTTCTGCCCAATAGATTCACTATTTCAACAATTAAATCTTCGTGTCTTTTATACACACCATCATCCAGTAAATTTTCATGCAGTTGATTAAAGGTAGTAACATGACATAAGATATCTAATTTGCTTTCTATTTTCTCTAGTTTGTCATCATCGAAGTCATCAAAATCATCGAAATCATCATCAAAATCGGACTCAAAATTTTCACAAAAAATTTCTGGAAGTTCAAACTCTTTTTCGTTGAGCAACTCGGTCACTTTGTCATAAACTTTATTGTTGAGAAGTTCTGTCCATTTACCCATAAACTCAGAAAACACCTTCATAATATTTTCTATATCATTGCTCGAATTTATTCCTTCGTCGTAGCATAAAACATTCATCATGTTATCTGAGTAACAATGCCATCGTATATAACAAGCAACATCAAACCAAATAGTCTTTATCTCATTGGCAGATTTACATTCCCTACACAATTTATGCCACAGTATTTCACGCTTATACTCAAGCAACAACTCTTCAACAGCATCATATACATCACCCAATAATTCAACCAATGCATTGCTAACCATCGCTCCATAAAATGGTTGGTCGGCATACTCAGATTGTTTTGCCACATCTACCCAATACTGCACAAATGACCACAATGGATAATCGTACAAATAAGGCAATTTGCACGAGAAATCTTGTGACTTAAACATCCCATTGATATGGTCTTTATACCATTGTAGCGATGCTTTTTTATGGGAAACGCTTTCTTTGTTCATAGATTGTATTTTCCACTCTTTCCTTTTTAGTATTAAAATCGGCTATATATGCTTCTATTAAGCTTATATCCTCTTGACTCACAAATAGGTTTCCGCCATTTCTAAACTGATTAATTCCAGCTACTATCTTTGTTTCCAATATATTAACATCATCTTCTATAGTAAACAGAAAAGATTTTACACGCTCCACCTCGGTATTTTTGCGTCCTTTTGACAGTGGGTCTACCCAAACGCGCCGCTGTTTAATTGTGTTTAACTGCTCTGCTATTGATTCTAACTCCTTTGTTTCTTTGTAAATTTTGGCAGAAAGAATGGCATTGGTTATCAAAGGAATTTCTTGTACTTGATTCCATAGGCAATGGCGAAGCAACATAAGATCCGACCAATCAACCGATATTCTATCATTTAAAAATGCGGAAGTCCTTAATAATTTGCCTATTTTCACCCATCTACGGTCTGATACATAAATTTTATTTTCCGTATTCTGCGAAAACAATTTTCTCAACTGCGTTAAGTACAACATGATATCATCAGGCAAGGTTACCTTTTGTATCTCGTTTTGCCATTGCGCAAACACGTTTTCAGTAATTAATAACTTGTCGGGAACATTGATGGTTACATTTTGTTCACCGCGAAGCATTTTGTAAAAGTTATTCTCGTCTTTCACCGATTCCGAAATCACCCTAACAATAAAACGGTCCCAAATAGCTTCCAATCCAGACCCTACTTCTGGAATTTCATTACTCGCTGCCACAAGAAGCTTCATGGGAAGATTTATTTTTGTTCTTCCATTGGTAAAAATCTTCTCATTTAATACTGTAAGTAATGAATTTTGAATAGCAGGTCCTGCTTTCCATATCTCATCTAAAAACACCACATCAGCAGAGGGCAAATATCCTTCTACCATACGTTCGTAGGTGTCCATATCCTTAAGTTTCTTTATACTCACAGGACCAAAAATTTCGTCAGGCGTAGAAAAACGCGACATTAAATATTCAAAAGAAGTAGCGTCTTTGAAAATCATTTTTAGCCTTCTCGACACTTCACTCTTTGCAGTCCCCGGAAGTCCTAAAAGGAAATAACTCTCACCTGCTATAGCGCACAGTACGCCCAAAGCAAGTAAATGATTTTTCTCATACAATCCCTTTCCTATCTCAGAAAGTAAATTCTCTATTTGTTTTTTTGCAGCCATAAAATGTCATTATTATTTCAATTTGCAAAGAAAACACAAGCCTGTACCAAAACATGATACAGGCGAAAAAAATTATAAAAAAGACTGCCAAACAAATTTGACAGTCTTTTCTATAATAAATTCAACAACCCTATTTCTTTCTTTTTACCTTAAAGGGTTTAAAGCGCATAAACACATGCCAAATGCAGAACACTCCAAATGTAATTCCTATTATATAATGCACTAAACCCAAATGCGTTCCCTGCCCATCAGCAAACAGCAACAAAGCAACTCCTGTAAGGACTGTAATAAGCGATGTTATACTTAGCAGCAAGGTCACTTTACTAATTTTATCGAACTTTTTAACTACCAACGGATACCACTTTCTGTGCCTAACAATATGGGTAATATAGGTACCTAAAAAGAATACATTAACGCTTATATGCACCACCGACAAATTATGCCATACCTGATGCGACCATACATGCCCAGCTACATGAACCATCACACCTGTTACTAGCGACAGCACAAATAGCACCAACGATGTCCAACTTAAAGTTTTCATTTTTTTACAACAAGCCATGCGTGCATTGCAAAAATACAAACTTTTTAGTGGATACAAAACAATATTTTACTACATTTATGCTAGCAGTTACAACACGCAAACAAAGCGCATTGTTATTGAACGTCGTGGAGGCAAAGTAAGCAAAAAGATTTATTACTAACTTACCCCTGTTTTAAAGAATAATGACTGCGTAAAGTTCTACGCAGTCATTATTCTTTTATAATTCCACCCCCCAAAAGCACCTCCCCACGATAGAAGGCTGCAGCCTGTCCGGGTGCAATGGCTGTTAGCGGTTCATGAAGGTGCACCAGCAAGGTATTATCTGCCGTAAGCGTAACAGTACAACGGTTTTCTTGTTTTCGGTAGCGAATTTTTACAACAACATCCTCTTTGTCTAAAAGACAAGATGGATTAACAATGTTCCAATCCTTCAAGCGCATTTCTGTTCGCTCTAACGACTTCAAATTGCCCAATACCACCTTGTTTTCTGCTGGCACAATCTCCTTCACAAAAACGGCCTTCTGTAGGTTTATACCCAAACCTCGCCTTTGACCAATGGTATAGAACGGATACCCTTGGTGCCAAGCTATAAAATTCCCCTTCGTATCTACAAATTGACCCTTCTGAATAGCCTCTATCGGTACATGTTCAGCAAGAAATGAGCGATAATCCATCGGACAAAA
>JAGCMZ010000063.1 GCA_017646225.1 Paludibacteraceae bacterium
GGCAACGATCCGTGCAAACCTGCGCCACCCAAGGCAAAATCGTAAGGCGAAGGGGCAGCAGCGTTATCGCCTGCTAGTACAGAACCCATGAGCGATTCCATGGTGCTGCCGTAAATGCGGAACAATCCCAAACAACCGCCTAAACGGAAAATGCGTTCTACTTCTACGCTAAATTCGTGGTCGGTCATGCCTGGTCGATAGGCCGCAGGTACTTTTGCCAATACCTCGGTTTGTTTTTTGCCCGATATGCGTAGTTGGTCTTGTTCAAAGGCCGTTTTTACGCTTTTAACGTAGCGCATAATTTTAGAACCGTTTATCAAGTTAGCGCCTGTGCACTTTTCGATGCGCATCCACTCGGCATACGAAATGTCGTCGCCCTCTACCAATAGGTTAGTGGGTAGCGATTGTCCTTTGGCTGCTAGCAGGGTAGGTAATTCTTCTAATTTGCGTACCAAATAAAAGTTTTCTGCCGTAATGTTGTTGGGGCGGCGCACCATAAAGGTGGGGTCGCCTTGCAAGGGTAGGTAAACATAACCGATGATGATGTGTCCGCATGTGTAGTACACATTTACGGGGGTGGTTAGCAGGCAGGCATCGGCACCCACTTGTGCCATGGCCTGTCTTATTTTGTTATGTCGAATTTGAAATTCCATGTTATTATCTAATAATTGACTAATCGACTTATCGACTAATCGACTAATCGGCGAATCGATTTTTTTGCGATTAAACGATTATTCGGACTTCGCTCTCATGAATTTTAGTGCGAGGTGAATGCAGAAACCATGTTTACATGGGTTATGCTGAACCGATGCCTAAAATCATGTAATAAGTTTGGCGGCGCCTCGACATAGTTCAAACAAGTTTGACTCTGCTCTCGGCTTGCACAAACTTTCTGCGGTTATTCGATTTAACGTTGCGAAGCAACTAGTGACAAGCGACAAGCGACTATCGACTAGCGACTAGCGACGTGAAAAAAAGTACTCTAGTGCGACGTGAACGCGGGCAGCCCAATCGGTTTCGGTATGCCCTGCACCTGGATAAAATCCAGATAGCATGCGGTCTTTGTAACCTAAGTTTTCTATCTTTTCCACCAAGGCAGGAAAGAAAGGCGCATAAGGTGCATCAATGTTTTGGTCGCCACAATCCAAATAAATGTAGTGAGCATTGTCTTTTGGAAGGGCTTGTTCTAAATAATCCATCAATGCGTATGCCAAAGCACCGTTGTTGGGGTCGTTGCCAATGTGTGTTGAAAAACAACCTGCTTTGCTAAATACCTGTGGTGCTTCGCAAAGTGCATAGAACGACATTAAACCGCCCATGCTAGAACCCATTACAGCAGTATTTTCTGCCTCTGGTTTGGTGCTAAACACGCTGTCAACAAAGGGTTTAACGGTGTTGACTAAAAAGTCTACGTATTGGTCGCCACGATAGTTGCCTTGGCACATAGCATCCATATAGGCAAAAATGGTAGAGTCTTTAATAAGCGGTGCAACCTTTTCTGGCATTAAATCACCAATGCGAGTTTGTCCTATGCTGTGTACGCCCACTACAATGGGTGCTTCAATCTTATTTTCTGCCACTAATTGGGTAATGGCATCGTCTACGTTCCAAGCTTGTTTGTTCCAAGTACTGTTGGGGTCAAATAGGTTTTGACCATCGTGCATGTACAACACAGGATAGGTTTTTTTAGTAGTGTATCCCTCTGGTGTCCAGATATCTACTGTTAGGCTATCGCCAAAATTAGCATTGTACAACTTGGTACGATAAACGGTTCCGCTTACAACCTCTAATGGTGCTTGTGGAAGTTCTGGCATGGGTTTGTTGCAGGTGCAACTTGCGCAAGTTAAAATAGCCGCCATAACAGCAAATAGGGTACATTTTTTCATAACGGTATATCTTTTATATAATAAGGTGCAAAGATAATAAAAATTGTTGATACCTAACAATCGACAAGTGACAATCGACAAGCAACAGTTTTTTTACTCGCGGTGAAAAATAATGAAGCAAGCTTCTTATTTCTCGCTCGTTTATTCGTATATTTGCGTAAATTTTAAAAGTATAGAATGATGAACGGAAATGTGTATGTTAAAAGAATAGCTTTGATATGCGGCATGTTGGCTGTGTTCTTTATGGGCATTGATAGTTTTTATAAAATTGATACAGGCGAAAGAGGCGTAGTGCTTCGTTTTGGTAAACTTATTAGTGTGGTGGGCGAGGGCTTGAATTTCAAAGTGCCCGGTATGGACGAGGTGAAAATTATGTCGGTGCGCGACCAAAATTTAACGATAAAAACAGAAGTGTCATCGAGCGATATTCAAACCATCGCGGTAGAAGTTAGTTTGGTGTATTCGATTAACCCAGAGGAAGTTGGCAAGGTGTTCCAAACCTACGGTATGAATATCGAGAATACCTTGATTCGTCCTACATTGTCGGAAAAAATCAATGCGGTAATTGCCGAATATCCCATCGAAACTTTTGTAGAAAAACGTGCCGAAATTTCGAGTCGTATCAATTTGGCTTTTGCCGAACAAGTGGCAGGTAGTGGCATTATGGTAAAAAGTTTGCTTATTACCAATCACGATTTTAGCGAAGACTTTAACAAAGCCATCGAGGATAAAAAAATTGCCGAACAAGGTGCGCTTACCGCTAAATTTACCTTGGAACGCATGAAATTAGAAGCCGAAGCGCAAAAAGTAAAACAAGCTTCGCTATCGCCCATGGTATTGCAAGAAATGGCCATTAACAAATGGGACGGCAAAATGCCTCAATACTTTAGTGGCGGTCAATTGCCTTTTATTACCATTAAATAACCGAATAACCAAAAATGTTTTTACAAACCTTATCGGCTACAAATTACAAGAACCTCAAAGAAATTGAGGCGCAATTTTGCAAGGGCGTAAATTGCTTTATAGGCAACAACGGGATGGGTAAAACCAACTTGTTGGATGCCATCTACTATTTGGCCTTTTGCAAAAGCAGAACGTGTCATGCCGATACGCAAGTAATTCGTCACGACGAACCCTACTTGTTGCTCGATGCGCAATTTAGCAGCGAAAACGCCCAAGATAGGGTGTCGGTTAGCTTGCAAAGAGGGCAGAAAAAGGTGGTAAAACGCAACAAAAAAGAGTACGATCGTTTGGCAGACCACATTGGTTTGGTGCCGTTGGTAATTGTATCGCCCAACGATTTGGAGTTGATTATTGAGGGCAGCAGCGAGCGCCGAAAACTCATTGATGGTATTATTTCGCAATACGATAAAGAATATTTGCACCAATTATTGGATTACAACAGAGCATTGTTGCAACGAAATACCCTGCTCAGGGCGCATGCTACCGACCCCGAGTTGTTGAGCGTTTGCGAGGGTATGATGGCGCAAAAAGCCAGCTATATTTACCCCAAACGAGCCGAATTTTTAACCCAATTTATTCCTATTTTTGCGCAGTTTTACAGCGAAATTGCGGGCGATAAAGAACAAGTTTCTATTCAGTACGAATCGCACTTGCAACAAGGCGATTTGTTGCCTCAACTAGCACAAAGTAGGTACAAAGACGAAGCCATTGGGTACACCACTTTGGGCATTCATAAAGACGAATTGGCATTTTATTTGGGCGAATATCCGCTTAAAAGAATTGCCTCGCAAGGGCAAACCAAAAGCTTTTTGGTGGCGCTTAAGTTGGCGCAGTTTGAATTTATGCGCAGGGCGTGTGGAAAATTCCCTATTTTGCTGTTGGACGATATTTTTGACAAACTGGATGCCGAAAGGGTAGAACGCATAGTTAAATTGGTAGCCAGCGATAAGTTTGGCCAAATTTTTATTACCGATACCAACCGCGAACACCTGGATTACCTTTTAGATAGGGTAGAAGGCGAGAAAAAACTCTTTACCATTCAAGACGGTGCCATTGTATGAAACGCAGCGAACCCCAAAAAGTAGCCGGAGTAATGCCTGCTTATTTTGAAGCATTGGGCATTGCCGATAAGATAAACGAGGCGCGTTTGATGCTCAAATGGGAGGAGCAAATGGGCGAGGTAATTCGTCGCAAAACCACCCATTTAGAGATTAAAAACAAGGTGTTGTACGTGTCCATTAGTTCGGCGCCCTTGCGTGGAAACTTGCTAATGAAACGCGAACATTTGGTACAGTTGTTAAACGATGCCGTTGGCACCACCGTAATAAACGATATAGTTTTTAGATAAAATGAGTATAGCATCGGCCATACAAGACATTAAAAGTTCGTTGCCAGCGCACGTGCAGTTGGTGGCGGTATCGAAATTTAATCCCATAGAGGCATTGCAAGAAGCCTACGATGCTGGTCAACGTCTGTTTGGCGAGAGTCAGGCGCAAGAAATGGTGCCCAAGGCCCAGCAGTTGCCCGATGATATCAAGTGGCATTTTATTGGTCATTTACAAACCAATAAGGTAAAATACATAGCCCCTTATGTGGCCTGTATAGAATCGGTCGATTCGCTTAAATTGTTGGTAGAAATTAACAAGCAAGCCCTTAAAAATAACCGCATTATTCCCTGTTTGCTACAGTTTCATGTGGCACAAGAAGAAACCAAGTCTGGTCTAACAAAAGAGGAGTGCGAAGATATATTGTCGTCAGAAGAATTTGTAAATCTTCGCAATATTAGAATCGATGGTGTAATGGGTATGGCATCTAATACCGATGACGAGGCCAGAATACGGGCAGATTTTGCCGAAATAACCCGTTTGTTTGTGTACTTTAAACTGCATTATTTTGCTGCATCGGAACATTTTAAACACATCTCGATGGGCATGACGCACGACTATCCCATCGCCATTAAAGAAGGGGCAACTTTGGTGCGTGTAGGCAGTGGAATTTTTGGCGAAAGAATGTATCAAAACCGTTACAAATAAAGCAATTACAGTTTGTGCATAAATAAATTGAACGTTTGTCTAAAAAATAGGGGCAAACGTTTTTTTTTGTATCAGTATTTTGTTAAATTTGCACTCCTTAAAAAGTTGACTAATCGACTAAACAATTAATTACTCATTATATAAAAATTTACTATGGACAACAAAAAACGCGTTTACACCTTTGGTAACGGACAAGCCGAAGGTAAAGCAGACATGAGAAACTTGTTGGGTGGTAAAGGTGCTAACTTGGCCGAAATGAACTTGATCGGCGTACCTGTTCCTCCCGGGTTTACCATTACTACCGACGTTTGTAATGAATATTACGAAGTAGGTAAAGAAAAAGTGGTAGAACTTTTGAAAGAAGAAGTTGCCAACGCACTTGCACACGTAGAAAACTTGATGAACTCGAAATTTGGTGACGTAGCCAACCCACTTTTGGTTTCAGTTCGTTCGGGAGCTCGTGCTTCAATGCCTGGTATGATGGATACTATCTTGAACCTTGGTTTGAACGACGAAGTAGTAGCTGGTTTGGTTGCTAAAACCGGTAACCCACGTTTCGTATGGGACTCATATCGTCGTTTCGTTCAAATGTACGGCGACGTTGTGTTGGGTATGAAACCTGTAAACAAAACCGACATCGACCCATTTGAAGAAATCATCGAAAAAGTTAAAGAAGAAAAAGGTGTTAAACTTGATACCGAATTAACCGTAGAAGATTTGCAACAATTGGTTGCTGAATTTAAAGCTGCTGTTAAAAAACGTACTGGCAAAGATTTCCCCAACTCGGCTTACGATCAACTTTGGGGTGCTATCTGCGCTGTATTCGATAGCTGGATGAACGAACGTGCTATCTTGTATCGTAAAATGGAAGGTATCCCAGCAGAATGGGGTACAGCTGTTAACGTACAAGCCATGGTGTTCGGTAACATGGGCGAAACCTCTGCTACTGGTGTAGCATTTAGCCGTGACGCTGCTAC
>JAGCMZ010000064.1 GCA_017646225.1 Paludibacteraceae bacterium
CAACCACCGAACACCAAGATGCGGTATATGCCTACAATTTTTACCGACTCATTCAACGTGCCAATCAGGTGTATCTGTTGTACGATACCCGCAAAGACAATAGCGGCACCACAGGCGAAATCAGTCGATTCGCCAAACAATTAGAGTATGTATATTGTCATCCTGACATCAAAAAGATTAGCGTTAATTGTACCAGCAACATCCAACAAATTACCCCTATTGAACTTAAACACACGGAGGAAGTGCGCCATAAAGTGCTTACATTCTTAACAGAGAATGGATTATCGGCCTCTGCATTGAATAATTTTATTTCATGCCCGCTTAAATTTTATCTAGCTAACATCGAAAGAATCAACTTTGAAGATACCATATCGGAAGAATTGCAAGCCAATCAATTTGGCACCATCTATCACTACATCATGGAACATTTATATGCTCCTTTTGCCAAAAAAGAAGTGTTGTCTATTGATATTGACAAGCTGATAAATGATAAAAAACAAATAGATCATCTTACACAATGTGCCTATGTCGCTACCTTGTATAAATTGCGTAAACAGGATGAGATAGAAAAACACCTTCCCTATCCGCTAAAAGGCATTCAAGGGCTAACGGCCGAAATTATCAAAGCCTATGTTATTGCTAGTTTGAAACAAGACAAAGCACGTACACCTTTTATTTATCAGGCTAGCGAAAAATCGATGACCCAATCTATCAAAGTGACTGGAATTGAACAACCCATCAAACTAAAAGGTTTTGCAGACCGAATTGAAGAAAAAGATGGATATATACAGGTGTACGATTACAAAACATCCAACAACACAGAGGTCAAGGTCATTACGGATGCAGAAAAGGATATTAGAAACCTGTTTAAAGGAGATACTATAAAAAAAGGACCAGACAAGATTCTGCAACTTTGTTTTTATTACCTGCTTTCCGAAAAAGAATACAATACTAGCAATATCAAAGTACATCTCTATTTTGTAAAAAATGTATTTGACAATACCGATGTATTTAATCATACAACTGAAAGAACATTACCAAATGGTTGGAAAGAGATTTTTATAGAAGAATTAAACAGTTGCATTCAACGTATGCTTGATGTTAACCAATTTATGACAACAGCCAAAGAAGGAAGTAAAGTTTGCGAATATTGCAAGTTCAAAGCCATCTTTGGTAGATAATCATTTCCAATAAAACATAAAAAAATGCGTTCCCCAACGGAGAACGCATTTTTTATTGCATAATATACTGTTAATTACAATGCTTGTAATTCTGCGTTAACTTCTTGGTATTTATCGGTTTGTTCCAAACGCAAGTAGATACCACGCATGGTTTGAAGTACACTTTCGCGCAATTCGCTGTCTTTCGCCATGTTTTGACGCAATGGTTCGTAATATTTCAACGCTTCGCGGTATTTGTCAAGTGAACGAGCCATTTCTTTGTTGTATTCAGCATTGCTGGTCAAGTCCGATGCTTTTTCTTGAATGTAGTCAGCTTCTGCAGTAAAGGTTGTAGCCATTACATACAAGGCTTTTTCGTTCATAGGATCTTTGTCTAGTGTAGGTTGCAAAGCAGCACGGGCTTCGTCAAATTTATTCAATTGACGTGCCAACAATTCAGCTTTTACAATCACATAATCTACGTTTGAAGGATTGCGAGCAATTTCTTGATCGATGTATTTCAATGCTTCTTCGGTTTTTTCTTCCGATACGTAGTAGTTAACAATAGAACCTACAAAGAATGGGTTTTCTGGATATTTTACCACAGCTTCTTGCAAAGCAGCTAAATAATTAGCGGTGTCATTTTGTGCTTTGTAAACGTTGGTCAAGATTTCGTATGCACCGCTGCTTTCTTTGCAATTAGCAGCAATTACATTTTTTGCCAAACGAATAGCATCTTCGTTTTGTTCGTTGTACGAAGCTGCCATAGCTGCGAAATATTCAATTTGATAGAAAGTTGAATCGTCTACAATAGGTTTCTTTTCGTCTGCGAACATATCCAATTTAGCAATCAAGGTATATTCATTCCACATAACGAATGCTTTGGCATAATCGCGAATTTCGTACATTGACAAACCTGCTTTCAAGTAGTAATCAAGCATTTCTCTGAAATCGCGTTTGATGTTTTTGCGTTCTTTGTACTTGATATTGCCTTTTTTGTCCAAAACACCATCGTATTTATCGGCTTGTACATAGTTAAGATACATCATATCCAAACCTTTATACATAGCCTCGTTGTCAGGTTGTTGGTTAATGTACATTTTATTAACTTCTGCATTAACCATTGAGTAACCAATGCGACCTGCAACATACCATGTTTTAGCTTCTTTAGCAGTAGTAGAATCCATTTTTGCCATCTCAATGCATTCTTGAGCTTTAGCATAATCTACTGGCTCTTGGTAAAGCATGTTACTAGCTTTCGATACATTTGATTTTTGTGCAAAAACTGATGCAGACGACATCAGTGCAATGCCTAACCATAATAAACTTTTTTTCATGTTATTATCTTTTGAACAGTGAATATTATTCTTGATTTTCAGATTCGTCGTCAACTACTTCTTCTTCAACGATTTCTTCTACTTGATCGCCTAATTTTTCAAATTCGGCTTGTGCTTCGGCCAATGCTTCTGCTTCAACTTGAACAGTTTCTTCTTCGCTATCGTGTTCTACCACGCATACTGAAGCAATTTCGTCACCTGCTTTCAAGTTGATAAGGCGAACACCTTGTGTAGCACGACCCATCACACGTAAAGACGATGCATCGAAGCGAATGGTAATTCCCGATTTGTTAATAATCATTAAATCGTTATCATCGTTTACTTTAAGAATGGCAACTAGCTTACCCGTTTTTTCGGTAATATTCAAGGTTTTAACCCCTTTACCACCACGGTTAGTAATGCGATAACCATCTAATTCAGAACGTTTTCCGTAACCATTTTCAGAAACCACCATCACATTGTCTGCCGATTCTGAATTGACAACTACCATGCCTACCACTTCGTCTTGTTCGTCGTCTAGTGTCATACCACGAACACCCGTTGCAGTACGACCCATTTCACGTACTTTGGTTTCGTTAAAGCGGATAGCACGACCGTTGCGGTTTGCCAACAATACTTCGTTGGTACCGTCGGTAAGCAATACTTGGATAACGCTGTCGTTTTCGCGAATGGTGATAGCATTTACACCATTTTGACGAGGACGAGAATAAGCTTCTAGCAAGGTTTTCTTTACCACACCTTGTTTGGTACAGAACAACAAGTAGTGACTGTTGTTGAACTCAGCATCTTGCAATTGCTCAATGCGGATAAATGCAGTAACCTTATCGTCAGCAGCCAAATTAAGCAAGTTTTGAATGGCTCTACCTTTGGATGTTTTGTTGCCTTCTGGAATTTCGTACACTTTCAACCAATAGCATCTACCTTGTTGGGTAAAGAACAACATGGTGTTGTGCATGGATGCCGTATACAAATACTCAATAAAGTCTGCATCGCGGCTGCTAGCACCTTTCGATCCCATACCGCTGCGGTTTTGTGTCTTGTATTCGGCTAGTGGAGTACGTTTGATGTAGCCCATGTGCGAAATGGTGATTACCATTTCTTCGTTGGCATAGAAGTCTTCTGGATTGAATTCTTCCGATGCGTACACAATTTGAGTACGACGTTCGTCGCCGTATTTTTCTTTCACTTCTAACAATTCATCTTTGATGATTTGCATGCGTAAATCTAGGTTAGCCAAGATTTCTTTGAAGTGCTCAATCATGCGCAACAACTCTTCGTATTCGGCACGTAGTTTTTCTTGCATCAAACCGGTTAGCTGACGCAATTGCATTTGTACCACGTAGTTAGCTTGTACTTCCGACAAGTTAAAGCGTTCCATCAAGCGGCTAATGGCTTCTTGAACGGTTTTAGACGATTTAATAATAGCTACTACTTCGTCAATATTATCGGATGCAATAATCAAACCTTCTACCAAGTGAGCACGATCTTCTGCTTTCTTTAAATCGTATTGAGTACGACGTACCACTACTTCGTGACGGTGTTCTACAAAGCAACTGATGATATCGCGCAAAGTAAGCAAACGAGGACGTCCTTTTACCAACGCAATATTGTTTACGCTGAACGACGATTGCAACGCTGTTTCTTTGTACAATTTGTTCAACAAAACACCAGCATTGGTATCACGTTTAGGAGTAATAACGATGCGGATACCTTCGCGGTTACTTTCGTCGGCAATATCAGAAATACCTTCCAAACGACCATCTTTTACCAAATCCGAAATGTGTTTTACCATTTCAGCTTTGTTTACCATATAAGGAACCTCAGAAATCACAATGATTTCGCGGTCTTCTGTCGCTTCAATTTCGGCTTTACCACGCAATACAATACGTCCGCGACCGGTCAAATAAGCATCTTTTACGCCTTGATAACCGTAAATAATGCCACCCGTTGGGAAGTCGGGCGCTTTGATAAGCGATATAAGGGTATCGTCGTCTACTTCTTTGTTGTCGATGTAAGCCACAATGGCATCGATAGAATCGGATAAGTTATGAGGAGCCATGTTGGTAGCCATACCTACAGCAATACCCGATGCACCATTGATAAGCAAACTAGGAATACGGGTAGGCAATACAGTAGGTTCGTCCAAGGTTTCGTCAAAGTTTTTAACCATATCAACGGTATCTTTGTCGATGTCTTTTAGCATCTCCTCGGCAATTTTACGCAAACGAGCCTCGGTATAACGCATAGCAGCTGGGCTATCGCCGTCAATCGAACCAAAGTTACCTTGTCCATCTACCAAAGGATAACGCATTGCCCAGTTTTGTGCCATACGTACCAATGTACCGTAAATAGACGAGTCGCCATGGGGGTGGAACTTACCCATAACCTCACCCACAATTCTTGCCGATTTTTTGGTGGGTTTATCGGAAGTATTACCCAACTCATTCATTCCAAACAAAACCCTACGGTGTACGGGTTTCATACCATCACGTACATCAGGCAGTGCTCTGGACACGATTACCGACATCGAATAGTCGATGTAGGCGGTTCTCATTTCCTCTTCAATGTCTACCTGAATAATTCTTTCTTGATCTAACATTTTTTGTTTTTATGGTAATATTTTTGTTGTGTCTAAAAATCGCACTAAATTACAAAAAAATCTGCACTCTACCAAAGTTTATTGATGGTTTTTTCTAATTGGTGATTCGGTGATGCGGTGAGTCGGTGATTCGTTGTTTAGGCGTTTAGGCGTTTAGTCGTTGAGGCGATTCAATCTGACGACATTTGGTGGAGGTCGGAAAATGATTTATATGTGCAAAAACGTTAAGCAAAATGTGTTGTTTGAGCGAAGCGAGTTCACATTTTGTAGTTTTTGTATGTGTAAATCCCGACCGGAAACCAAGTCGGAAGATGA
>JAGCMZ010000065.1 GCA_017646225.1 Paludibacteraceae bacterium
CCAAAGAATGAGCTACATTTTGGGAATACATAGAATGCACCTTTGGGTTCGTTTACTTGCAAACCTGGAATGTCTTTTAGCATGTCCAACACCAAATTACGACGACGTTCAAAAGCTGTGCGCATGTCGGCAATGCATTGTTGACTACCGGTATAAGCGGTTTCTGCTGCTTTTTGAGCTACCGAGCAAGGCCCCGATGTATATTGACCTTGCAATTTGTTGCAAGCTTTAGCAATCCAAAGAGGAGCGGCAATCCAACCAATACGCCAACCAGTCATAGCATAAGCTTTCGATACACCGTTTACAATAACAACACGGTCTTTGATTTCGCTAAATTGAGCGATGCTTTCGTGCTTGCCTACGTAGTTGATGTGCTCGTAAATTTCGTCGGCAATAACGTATACATTAGGATATTTAGCCAATACTTCTGCCAAACCTTGTAATTCTTCTTTTGAGTACACGCTACCAGTAGGGTTAGAGGGCGAACACAAAATAAGAACTTTGGTTTTAGGAGTAATGGCTGCTTCTAATTGAGCAGGAGTGATTTTGAAATCTTGTTCAATGCCAGCTTCGATAATTACATTGGTACCTTCTGCCAATTTTACCATTTCTACATAGCTAACCCAATAAGGAGCAGGAATGATAACTTCGTCGCCTTTGTCTACCAAGCACAAAATAGCGTTGCAAACCGATTGTTTAGCACCACCCGAGCAAACAATTTGAGTAGGTTCGTAATCTAAGCCATTTTCGTTTTTCAATTTAGCTACGATAGCATTGCGTAGCGCAGGGTAACCAGGAACTGGAGAGTAAAAAGAAAAATTGTTATCTACCGCATCCTTAGCAGCCTGTTTTATGTGGTCTGGTGTAAAGAAGTCGGGTTCTCCAACACTCAAGTTAATAACATCTATGCCTTGTGCTTTTAGTTCTGCACTTTTTTGCGACATAGCTAAGGTTTCCGATTCGGAAAGTGCGTTAAGTCTTTGTGATAGTTGATTCATTTTTTCTTCTTGTATCGTTAAAAAGGGTACAAAGTTTATAGATTCTTAAAAAATCTTGCAAATGTAATCATTTTTTCGGGTTTTTTATACCTTTGCACCGATATTTAATAAAACGCTATGAGAAAATTTATTCTTCTTCTGATGTTGGCCGGTTTGAGTACGGCTATTTGGGCTAAACCAGACGATATCTGTGGCGTGTGGTTAGACGATAATAAGGATGGTAAAACAGAGTTTTACAAAGTAGCTCCTAACAAGTACGAAGCCAAGTTGATTTGGTTGGCAAAATCGGCAGATAAAGATGGTAAACCATTACTCGATACAAAGAATCCAGAAAAATCGCAACGCAACAGACCACTTATTGGTCAGGTAGTGATGAAAATGGACTGGGATGAGAAAGAACAATGCTACATTTTGCATTATGCCTACGACCCTAAATGGGGTATGACAGGAACCGGTAAGATGTGGGTGAAAGGCAATTTGATGACCATTAAAGCCGGTAAGTGGGGTATTCGAGTTACTCGAACGATGGATAGAGTAAAATAAAATAAGGGGACTAGCTAGTCCCCTTATTTATTTCCTTTTGATCGATAGAATTTATAATGCACCTTTGGTTGATGGCAGTTCGTAGCGATAAATATCGCGCTTAACGGCCATTTTTAGTGCCCTGGCAAGGGCTTTAAAGATGCCTTCTATTTTGTGGTGTTCGTTTTCGCCTTCTGCCTTGATGTTGAGGTTCATCTTAGCAGTGTCGCTAAACGATTTAAAGAAATGCATGAACATTTCGGTAGGCATATCGCCCACCATTTCGCGCTTAAATTGCGCATCCCAAACCAACCAGGGGCGGCCACCAAAATCGAGTGCTACACTGCATAGGCACTCGTCCATGGGTAGACAATAGCCGTAGCGTTCAATGCCGCGTTTGTTGCCCAATGCTTGGTAGAATGCTTCGCCCAAAGCCAAACCGGTATCTTCTATGGTGTGGTGCTCGTCTACGTTCAAATCGCCCTTTACCAAAATGGTTAAATCAAAACCACCGTGTTTGCCAATTTGCTCCAACATGTGGTCAAAGAAACCAACGCCCGTTTCGATGCGGGTGTTGCCACGTCCATCCAGGTTTAAATCAATTTGAATGTCTGTTTCGTTGGTTTTGCGGGTTACTTGCGCACGGCGTTCGCCAGCAAATAAATATTCGGCAATGCTGTCCCAATTTTGTGCTTCAAAAGTAGCATCCGATTCGCCTAACTTATCGGTAATAAGGATTGATTTTGATCCTAAGTTTTTGGCCAATTGTACGTCGGTAAGTCGGTCGCCAATGACGTAACTGTTTGCCAAATCGTAGCTACCGTCCATATAGGCGGTTAGCATGCCTGTGCCCGGTTTACGTGTGGGAAGTCCTTCGCTGGCAAACGATTTGTCAATGTGAATGGCATCGAACGTGATGCCTTCGCCAGCCATAATTTCTAACATTTTGTTTTGTACGCTATCGAACACTTCTTGTGGGTAACCTGGTGTGCCTAAACCGTCTTGGTTGGTAACCATTACCAACTCAAAATCAAGGTTTTTAGCAATAAAATACAGGTTGCGAATTACCCCTGGCAAGAAAGTCATTTCGTCCAAACTGTTTACTTGCTCGGTAATGGGTGGCTCAATAATAAGGGTGCCGTCGCGGTCTATAAACAAGGCTTTTTTCATACCATTTGTTGTAAGGCGGTGAGTAATTGTTTGTTTTCGGATGGGGTGCCTACGGTAATGCGCAAACAACCTTCGCATAGGGTAACGCTGTTGCGGTTGCGCACAATAATACCCTTATCAACCAATTGTTTGTATGCGCCGTTGGCATCGTCTACTTTTACCAAAACAAAGTTGGCGTCGGTAGGATAAATTTGTTTTACCAAAGGCAAAGCCTCTAAGGCGGCCATCATTTTTTTGCGCTCCATTAGCAAGGCTTTTACCCATTCGTTCTTTTGGTCTACGTTTTCAACTTGCTTGTAAACCGCCTCTTGGGTTAATAAGTTTAGGTTGTAAGGGTATTTTACCTTGTTAATGAAGGCAATGATATCTTCCGATGCAAAGGCCATGCCACAGCGCAAAGCAGCCATGCCCCATGCTTTAGAGAAGGTTTGCAATACAATAATATTAGGATACTGATCTAGCGATGCTAACCACGATGGCTCGTTCGAAAAATCGATATAAGCTTCGTCGATAACAACAATGCCCTCAAAGCAGGTTACGATTTTTTCAATTTCGGTGCGTGCCAACGAGTTACCAGTAGGGTTGTTGGGCGAACACAAAAAGATGACTTTGGTGTTTTTGTCGCATGCTTTTAACACTTTGGCAGCATCGAGCGTAAAATCGGCATTTAGGTTAACTTGCTTGTATTCAACGTTGTTGATGTCGGCACAAACGCCGTACATGCCGTAGGTTGGGTTAATGGCGACAACGTTGTCTTTGCTAGGTTCGCAAAAAATGCGAAAAATAAGGTCGATGGGTTCGTCGCTACCAACGCCCAACATAATTTGTGTGGGGCGTACGCCTTTTAGTGCTGCAATTTTTTCTTTCAATTGCAGCTGCAAAGGGTCTGGATAGCGGTTAAAGGGTTGGTTGTAAGGGTTTTCGTTGGCATCCAAGAAAACCGATGCCTCGCCTGTAAACTCGTTGCGTGCGCAAGAGTAGGGGGCTAAACTCCAAATATTGGGACGTATAAGTTCTTGTAATGTTTTCATGTTTTTAGTTTGTTGCTTGTTTGGTAACGGTAGAGTCTTTTACCAATACCCAAAATTCTTTTGTGTAAGGATTGTAAGGTTCTTCTGCCTTAGAGGTGTTTTTTAAACGCATTTTTACCGTTAATGGTTCGTTCTGATTGGTGCGTGCCTTAATGGGTGTTAGCATCCAATAGGTGCCAATAACGTAAGTTTTAGGTTTGAATTGGTAAAAACCTTTGTCGCGTTGGCTATATTCGGTACAAAGTTCTTCGCCGTATTGGGTTACGGTAACCAACGAATCTTTTAGGTATTCGCGATCAACGTCTATTTGTAAGTTGGTAAGTTCGTTGCCTAGGCCGTTTAATTCTACCTCTATAAACAAGGTATCGCCCTTATAAAGAGGAGTTTCTGTGCTAGCAATTAGCGTGGTATCGATGTACATTCGATGAAAAACGATGCGTGGGCTATTAGGATTTTTTTCGCATGATGTATAAACTATTCCCATCATGGCTAAAGCGATGAATCCTATCCATTTGGCTATCTTTAGTGTCTTGTTCATGGTAGATAAATAAGGAGTCTAATAACCTACGCAAATGTAGTGTAAATTGATGATATACACAAAAAATACTATCTTTGCACCTTAATTTTGAACGATAAATGCAAACGGATATGAAACCGAACTTACCTTTTTTACCCAAAGCCGTGTTTTTTGATATGGACGGAGTTATTTTTGATTCGATGCCAAGACACGCCAAAGCATGGAGCGAAGCCATGGCACTAGAAGGCTTGCCCTTTTCGGAGTACGAAGTCTACTTGCAAGAAGGCAGAACCGGATCGGGTACGGTAACCGATGTATTTTTGGCACACGGCAGAGGAGTGCCATCGCAAGAAGATATGCAACGCATTTACGCCAACAAAAGCCGTATTTTTGATTCGATGGGCGATCCAATCCCCATGCGTGGCATGCACGATGTGCTAGAAAAGGTAAAATCGTTAGGATTAGAAATTTACATTGTAACAGGCTCTGGCCAAGCTAGTCTGTTGGATACACTAAACCATTATTTTCCCCATACTTTCTACAAAGAAAAAATGGTAACTGCCTACGACGTTAAAAAGGGCAAACCCGACCCAGAACCCTACTTAATGGCACTTGAAAAAGCAGGTTTGCAGGCGGACGAGGCCATAGTGGTAGAAAATGCCCCTTTGGGTGTGCGCTCTGCCAAAGGCGCAGGCATTTTTACCATTGCCGTAAATACTGGCATCCTCAAAGATCAAGACCTCTGGGACGCAGGCGCCGATATCGTCCTCCCCGATATGGAGGCGCTGTTGGAACTGCTATAATTAAATGCGATGTAGGGGTTTCTGCATCGCATTTTTTGTACATAGCGTAAAAATGGTATCTTTGTGCTTTGTCTGAAACGTCAACGATTGCTTACTAGCGACAATTGACGAACAACAAGCAACAATTATTATTCATCTTAATTTTTAGTCTTTATGAGCAAAAAACTTTCTTTAGGCAACGATTCGTTGCAACCTGTTCAACAACCTTTAGAGGCAATCGAAAATCTTATTTTAAACATTAGGGGTAAGCAAGTGATGCTTGACCGCGATTTGGCGCGTTTGTATGGGGTAGAGACAAAAGTGTTAAATCAAGCGGTAAAACGTAATATTGAGCGTTTTCCTGAACGATTTATGTTTCAACTTACTGATGATGAATTCTTTAAACTGGTCACAATTTGTGACCGGTTCTCTACTTTAAAGCATTCAACTTCTTATCCGTTTGCGTTTACAGAACATGGTGTAACTATGTTGGCAAGCGTTTTAAGGAGTGAGATAGCTGTGCAAATGAGCATAAAAATTGTAGATGCTTTTGTTGCAATGCGTCATACTTTACTAAATAACGATCAGCTGTTTAATCGGATAGAAAGCATTGAACATCATCAGCTGATAATGCTGGAGAGGCAAGATAAGACAGAATCGCAAATTGAAACAATCTTTCAGGCGCTTTCAAAATATGAACTACCTAAAGAAAATGTTTTTTACAATAATCAACTCTTTGAAGCCCAT
The DNA here is from genome assembly GCA_017646225.1 of Paludibacteraceae bacterium. Classification (GTDB taxonomy): domain Bacteria; phylum Bacteroidota; class Bacteroidia; order Bacteroidales; family Paludibacteraceae; genus Enterocola. The sequence continues at coordinate 5,768 of JAGCMZ010000065.1, forward strand.
ATTCTTATGTCGCAGTTAATTGAATTGGCTCAAAAACGTATTGTTGTTATTGATAATTATGTGGATGTGTCGGTGCTTACCTTGCTAACCAAGCGTAAACAAGATGTGTCGGCCGAAATTTACACCTACAAAATGAGCGAGCAGTTTTCGCTCGATTTAGAAAAACATAATGGGCAATATCCTACAGTTGAGGTGTATGTAAGCAAAAAATCGCACGATCGATTTATGATTATCGACGATAAGGTTTACCATATAGGAGCCTCGATAAAAGACCTAGGCAAGAAACTTTGTGCAGTAACATTGTTAAATTCTATTACTCCAGAGGAGATATTAGGTAAGGTAAAGTAAGGAATAAACTTACTCTATCTTTAATTTAGGAATAAGTAGCATGCCGGGGATGGTGCAGAGGCATACCCAAATAAAGAATTGACCGTAGCCTAACCACTCTTGAATATAACCCGCAATCATGCCTGGGAGCATCATGCCCAAGGCCATAAAGCCAGTGCAAAGGGCGTAGTGTGCTGTTTGGTAAGGGCCTTTGCTTACTTGAATTAGGTACAGCATAAAGGCGGTAAATCCAAAGCCGTAGCCCAACTGCTCAATGGCGATGCAAGCGGTAACTACCCAAGTATTTTCGGGTAAGGCATACGCCAAATATACGTACGCAAGGTTAGGAATGTTCATGGCCAATACCATGGGCCAAATCCATTTTTTTAGGCCGTCTTTAGCGGCTAAAATGCCGCCCAAAATGCCGCCCAAAAGCAGGGCAATAACGCCTATGGTACCATAAATAAGCCCTACGGTTTCGGTCGTAATGCCAAGACCCATATTTTCGCGCGCTTCTAGCAGAAATGGCGATGCTATTTTGGTAAGTTGTGCTTCGCCCAAGCGGTAAAGCAGAATAAATGCCAAGGCGGTCCAGATGCCTTTTTTGCTAAAGAACGAAACAAACAATTCTTTAATGCTTCGTTGATTATTGATGGTATCGCTTTGTGGGCGAGGCAAAATAAAGAAGTGGTAAATGCCCATGGTAGCCATGATAACGGCGCACAAACCAAATACCCACGACCATGCCACAGCAGGATTTTCCATTCGATTCATGAGATAACCTGCTATCATTACCAATACGCCTTGACCAAAAATATTGGATAATCGGTAAAAAATATTGCGAATGCCTACAAACAACGATTGGTCTTTTTCGTTGAGTCCAAGCATGTAGAAACCGTCGGCAGCTATATCGTGCGTAGCCGAACTAAAGGCCATGAGGTAGAAAAACGCCAACGATGCTTGGAAAAAGTACGTGGTAGGCAAGGTAAAAGCTATGCCCGCTAGCCCTACCGAGAGCAATAGTTGCATGCTGTATATCCACCCCCGTTTGGTGCGTATCTAATCGACCATAGGGCTCCTAAAGGGTTTGATGACCCAAGGTAGGTACAGCCAGCTGGTGTAAAAGGCAATTTCTGCGTTGCCAATGCCTAGGTTTTTATAGAGAATAACCGATACGGTCATTACCAAAACGTAGGGAAAACCTTCTGCTAAATAGAGGGTGGGAATCCAAGCCCATGGGTTTCTATAGTTTTTCATGATGATTCGTTGATGCGTTTAGGTGTTTAGTCGTTTATTCAATGCTTCGCATTTCATGAAGTTGCTCACGCTCGACAAAGCAAATAAATTTGTTCTGCCCTCGCTTAATCGCAACTTTAGTCGTTTAATTGATTGCTAATTTATTCCTAATTATTCGCTTCGCTCATGATTTCTGGCGGCGGTTCGGCATAGCCAAGTAAACTTGTCTCTGCACTCACCTTGCACAAAAATTCCTAATTTGATTTCTGTATTAGGATAATAATGTGCTAAAATTTCTTGGTAGGTGTAGCCTTTTTCGGCCATTACTGCGGCGCCAATTTGGCAAAGCCCTACGCCGTGTCCCCATCCAGCACCGTACAGGGTAAATTTTCCTTCCGATTTTTCTACCACAAAGGCAGAACTATACAGGTGACTTTCGGACAGCCATTTACGAATTTCCAATTCTTTGCCGATGGTAAGTGTTTTTTTTGTGCCTACTATTTTTAGTTCGTAAATTCTACCCGATACGCCTCTTTTAAGGGGTATAAGGTCTACAATTTCGCCAAAATCGATGCCCGATTTTTTACGAATCAGTGCGCTGAGTTCTTGAACAGAATAGTTTACTTCCCAGCGATAAAAATCGATGGTTTCTTGGTCGTAATCGTTCAGAACTTGGCTCAAAATATGCTTATCGGTGGTGTTGCAAAAAGCGTCTGGAGAGCCTATAATCCACTCGCGTGCGTTTTCTTCCTTTGTTAGGTCTATTGTTTTACTCGCTTCGCTCTGACTAATCGACAAATCGACTAATCGGTTAATCGAATTATCCACTACGCGAACGAGGTAAGGGTGGTGCGTATCTTCCCAGCAACTTTCAAACTCCTCGGTTACCCCGCCGCAACACTTGTAAAAGCGAGCGTCGCAGATCTCAAATTGTTGATTCGTTGATTCGTTGCTGCGTTGCTGCGAAGCCTCTACAGGGTAGGCAAGTACCTGTCCTTGTGTTTCGGTTACCGCTTTGATAGCGTTTTTGTGGTCTTTGGCGCGAAGGCCTTGGTAGCGTTGGCAGTGGTCGTCGGCACATACATCAAAACCATCGTGCGGTTCGCTGCCGTACCAACAAATGCGCTTATCTGCTGTTTCTTCTAGGGCAAAAGCGCTGGCTTGTTGTGAACGCTGTATTTTGCAAAGTGCCCAACTGCGCGATATAACGGCATGGGCTTTTAGCAGTTCGATGTGCGAGGTGGCACTCATCTCGGACGAGATGACGCTCTGCAAATAATCCTCAATATCCAATACATTGATGGCGGTAAGCGGTCCATCGGCTTGCCTTGCAATTTCAAGGCTTCCTTTAAAGGTTTGTGTCTCGTTGCGCTCCCAATGAAAATCGATGCCAATGGTTACATCGCAAAGGTCGAAACTACAATCTGCTGTGGTAGGTGCGTAAAATCCCGCTTGTGTAAGTGTATGCTCGCCCTCCAATACCGTGCCCTTAGAGCTGTATTTGCCATGAAATACAACTTTTATCTCTTTTCGTGTTAATATGCCTACGCGTATGGTGCTCATTTTTCGCCCGAAATTTGATTAAATATATCAACAATCACCTCTTGGGTGATTTTTTCAAAGTCTTCCTCGCGGGCGGCAATGAGGTGTCCCGTCATGTCGATGGCGCCGGGGCTCATCATTAGGCGATCGTCGCCTTCGCTGAAAAATTGGCGAGGACGATGTTGGATGCGTGGGAAAACGGTCAGCACCCATTCGTTGTTTTTGTATTGGCAGAACAAATTGACGTGGCTAGCGGGTAACTCATCGGGTTGTTGTAGCCTGTTGAGCTGTTCCACAAGCAGTGCTTCTAACTCGTCGGCATTGTTTGAACGCAACACTATTTTTTCAATAACCCCTGGCATAGGCGTTTCTACAGGGTAGGGGAAATAATCCTGATTGACTAGCTGAAAGTGCATGTGGTCGGGGGCCGATGCACCCGATTTTGCGCCGTTAAACAAGGCAATAAAATCGGGGTATTGCTTTGCTAAATCTAGAAAGTCGCGCAGTTTTCCCTCAATGCTTTGAGGCTCATGAACTTTAGAAACTACAGTGAAATGTTCGTCGCAAATAGGAAAGGGATTGATGCAAATGTCGTATTTTTCCTTAAAGTCGATGGCGGTTTGTCCCTCGATGCGGTTTTTTGCACACAAAAAGCAAGGTCTTTCGGCTATGCTTTTGGCGTCCAATTTTGCCAATGACGATACGGCGCGTGCAGGGTTAAAATGCACGTATATTTTGTAATCGCCAAAGTCAAACTCCTTGGTTTTGATTTGTTTTAGCTTTTCGTAGTTGGCGTTGGCTATGGGAATAGCTGCCAATTGTTCTTGCAAAAAGGTATGGAGGTTCATGGTGTTTCGTAGTGTTATACACAAAGGTAGTAAAAATATCGATTAGTCGATTAGTCGATTAGTCGATTCGCCAAAAAAATATTATCTTTGTGCTCTATAATGAATTGATATGCATAAAGCTGGATTTGTAAATATTATAGGAAATCCCAATGTGGGTAAATCGACCTTGATGAATGCGTTGGTGGGCGAACGTATCTCTATTATTACGTCAAAATCGCAAACCACCCGTCACCGCATTATGGGCATTGTGAATGGCGAAGATTTTCAGATTGTCTATTCCGATACTCCAGGGGTGCTGAAACCTAATTATCGCTTGCAAGAATCGATGATGGAGGCTTCTACATCGGCGCTTAAAGATGCCGATGTGCTGTTGTACGTTACCGATACCATCGAATCGTACGATAAAAACATCGATTTTTTAGAAAAAGCCAAACAATCGGGTATTCCTACATTTTTGATTATCAATAAAATTGATTTGCTTTCTTCGCAAGAGGCTTTAGAGGCGTTGGTAGAAAAATGGAAAACCATTTTGCCCGATGCAGAGATTGTACCTATTTGTGCGTTAGAGAAGTTCAATATAGAGCAATTGTTGGTACGCATCAAAGAATTGTTGCCCGATTCGCCCCCTTATTTTGATAAGGATGCGCTTACCGACCGTCCAGCGCGTTTCTTTGTAAACGAGATTATTCGCGAAAAGATTTTAGAAAACTACGATAAAGAAATTCCGTACTCAACAGAGGTGGTGGTAGATCAATTTCACGAAGAAGA
>JAGCMZ010000066.1 GCA_017646225.1 Paludibacteraceae bacterium
ATACCGCCAACCAAGAATTTATAGCCGTTGGTCATTACCAAATTGGTAGCATTGCGGTTAGGGTATTGAGTTTTAAACAACAAGCCATCGATACGGCTTTTTGGACAAAACGATTGACAGCTGCTTATCAAATGCGCAAAGACCTTGGTCTAGATTACACAGAAACCCACTCGTCTTTCCGTTTGGTGCACGGCGAAGGAGACTTTTTGCCCGGTTTAATCGTCGATTTTTACGGATCGACAGCCGTTATGCAAGCACACTCGGTAGGTATGCACTTGCATCGTGCCGAAATTGCCCAATGCCTGGTAGCCATTAGCGAAGGTAAAATTAAGAACGTTTACTACAAATCCGAAACAACCCTTCCTTACAAAGCCGATACCGGTGCCGAAAACGGATACCTAATTGGTTCTGACAGCGATGCCATTGCCCTCGAAAACGGTATTAAATTCTGCATCGACTGGGAAAGAGGACAAAAAACCGGTTTCTTTATTGACCAACGCAGCAACCGTCAGCTATTGGAATATTACGCCAAAGGCCGCCGTGTTTTAAATATGTTCTGCTATACAGGTGGTTTCTCTTGCTACGCCATGCGCGGGGGCGCTGCATGTGTACATTCGGTAGACAGTTCAGCCAAAGCCATCGATTTGGTGAACAAAAACATGGAAATGAATTTTCCTGGCGATACCCGTCACGAAGCATTTGCACAAGATGCCTTTAAATTTCTCGATCAAATGGACGAAAATTACGATTTAATCGTACTCGATCCACCCGCATTTGCCAAGCACCGCGATGCCTTGCGCAATGCCTTGCAAGGATACAAACGCCTCAATGCCAAAGCGTTCGAGAAAATAAAATCGGGTGGTATCCTCTTTACTTTCTCTTGTTCGCAAGCCGTCGACAAAGAACAATTCCGCCTAGCCGTTTTCTCGGCTGCAGCCATGAGCAAACGCAAAGTGCGCATCCTTCACCAAGTTACCCAACCCGTCGACCATCCCATCAATATTTACCATCCCGAAGGGGAGTATCTTAAAGGGTTGGTTTTGTACGTAGAATAGATGGTGAACCGGTAATTTGGTTATGTGGAGATGCGATTCAAATCTGACGACATTGAATTCTTATAGCATGAATAAATTGAAAACAATAGCAATCTTTCTTCTTATCCCTCTTTTTGCATTTGCGCAGGTAAAGACCGGTATAGAGGTGTTGCGCGAGGGGGAGTTTGCGTGCCTTAAGGGGAAACGCGTGGGGTTGGTAACCAATCCTACTGGGGTAGATAAGCAACTAACATCTACGGTCGATATTTTGTTCGATGCGCCCGATGTACAGTTGGTGGCGCTTTATGGCCCAGAACACGGGGTGCGTGGCGATATCCCTGCCGGAGAGAAAGTAGAAAATCAAAAAGATGCCAAAACCGGTTTGCCCGTATATTCGCTATACGGTAAAACCCGTAAACCTACCCCCGAAATGCTTCAAAACGTGGATGTATTGGTGTACGATATTCAAGACATCGGTTGCCGTTC
>JAGCMZ010000002.1 GCA_017646225.1 Paludibacteraceae bacterium
AGAACCCAACATACCTACAATCAATTTACCGGAATGTCCCTCTACAGTCGAAACAGGAAAATTGGGAATACTTTCGTATGGAATCTCTTGTCTATCGGTTATTTGGGTGGCTAATTCGCCCCAACCCGTACCTAAAATAATACCCACCTTGGGCAGGTATTGCATCTTAGCGGTTAAAAAACTCGCTGTCTCGTTTATTTTTGCTAACATAGTCTATCATGAGTTTATTAAAATCCTTTTCGGCATTTTGCAAAAAACTAACCTTTATAGGCAATACCCAAACCTTGTCTTTAAGTGATTCGGGTATAAGTTTTTGCGCGCGCAATTTAACTGCATCCTTTTCGGTTACAACAATACATTTGTTAGAACCACTCATCTCGTCAAAACGCTTTTGTATCTTTTTCCAATCTTTTTGGGAAAAATGATGGTGGTCTGCGAACGATATAGCATTTACAGATGCCACATGCTGCGACAAATAGGACAACATTGGTTTGGGTTGAGCTATACCTGAAACCACCAAAACCTCCATATCATTGGTTAATGGTAGGGTTTGATTGGTAAATATAGACTGCAGCGAATCGTATTGGTAGGTAGAATAAAACAATCGCTGATAAGGTCGGGGCGAGATTTCGTTGTATAAATTACGTAAGTCAATGGGTTTAAGTGTAGATGGACATTTGGTAATAATAATAACCGATGCACGATAGCGTGAAAGAGCCGACTCGCGTAAATTTCCAACAGGTAGCAACTTATCTTTTGTTATCAGGCGATTATAATCTATCAATAACACAGATAGTCCAGGTTCTACGTATCGGTGCTGAAAAGCATCGTCCAAAACAATGGCATCGGTAACAGGATGGTACTTTTCGATGTAATCTATGGCTCTGCATCTATTGGCATCTGCTACCACCACCGCATTGGGAAATTTTTGGTAGATTTGAAAGGGTTCATCGCCCATTTGACGGCTATCGCTGCTAGGAGTTGCCACTTGCATACCATGCGATTTTCGTTTGTAACCACGACTCACCATCGCCACAGGAAACTGTTGCTGCAACACACTCAAAATGTATTCAACATGAGGAGTTTTACCAGTTCCACCCGCTGTTATGTTTCCAACCGATATAACGGCTGTTTGAAAGGAACGAGATTTTTTCCATCCCCAATCAAACAGACAATTTCGAATGTATACTGCAAGTCCATACAGCCATGCAAACGGCCATAAATACCAACGTAATTTCATAGTTTTTTAGGTTAAATTCCTAGTAAAAACACTTTTACAAAGCATTTATTACTACACAATCACAAATATAATAAATTTTACTCTAATTTCATACTAATAAATGCAAACGATAACGCAATTTTGTAAAATAGCGCCTTAACAATCCAACATTTTTTGTATTTTTGCAAGCGGAAAATTATAATCACTACCATATATGGAAAACATTAATTGGTCTGAACTAGGCTTTGGCTACATGAAGACAAATGCCAACGTTCGTTGTGAATACCACAACGGTCAATGGGGAGAATTAGAACTTCACACAGAAGAAACAGTAAACCTACACATGGCTGCAACTTGCTTGCACTATGGTCAAGAAGCTTTTGAAGGCTTAAAAGCATTTAAAGGAAAAGACGGCAAAATCCGCATTTTCCGTATCGACGAAAATGCCAAACGTATGGCATCGTCTTGCAACGGCATTTGCATGCCTCCATTGCCAGAAGGCGTTTTTGAAAAAGCAGTTTTGATGGCTGTAAAAGCAAACATCGAATTTGTACCTCCTTACGAAAGCGGTGCAGCTTTGTATATCCGTCCTGTATTGTTTGGTTACACCCCACAAATTGGTGTTAGCCCTGCTAAAGATTATTTGTTCATCGTGTTTGTATCACCTGTAGGTCCTTACTTTAAAGGTGGTTTCTCTACCAACCCATACGTAATTACCCGCAAATACGACCGTTCTGCTCCTCTTGGTACTGGTATCTACAAAGTAGGTGGCAACTATGCAGCTAGTTTGGCAGCTCACCAAGAAGCACACGAAAAAGGTTACTCGTCTGAATTCTATTTGGATGCCAAAGAAAAGAAATACATCGACGAATGCGGTGCAGCTAACTTCTTTGCTATCAAAGATAATACCTACATCACTCCAAAATCGTCTTCTATTCTTCCTTCTATTACCAACAAGAGTTTGATGGTATTGGCAGAAGATTTGGGTCTTAAAGTAGAACGTCGTCCTATTGCCGAAGAAGAATTAAGCACATTCGAAGAAGCAGGTGCTTGCGGTACCGCTGCTGTTATCAGCCCTATTCAACGTCTTGACGACTTGGATAACAACAAATCGTACGTATTCTCGAAAGACGGCAAGCCAGGCCCTATCAGCACCAAATTGTACAACAAATTGCGTGCTATTCAATACGGTGACGAACCCGATACACACGGTTGGATTACTTTTGTTGAATAATGAAATTTATCATCATCAATGGTCCTAACCTTAATTTGTTAGGCACACGTGAACCCGAAATATACGGGAACCAAGGATTTGAGCAATACCTAAGCACATTGCGCAACCAATTTCCATCGGTTCAAATTGATTATTATCAATCGAATGTTGAGGGGGAACTTATCAACAAACTACACGAAGTGGGATTTTCATACACCGGCATTGTTTTGAATGCCGGTGCATATACCCACACCTCTATTGCCATAGGCGATGCCATTAAAGCCATCACCACCCCCGTTATAGAAGTGCATTTATCGAATGTTTTTGCAAGAGAAAGCTACAGACACGAGTCGTTTTTAACTCCTGTTTGCA
>JAGCMZ010000067.1 GCA_017646225.1 Paludibacteraceae bacterium
ATTGGTGCTACAGAAATTAGCCTTACCAAAAAAGAATTTGAACTATTGGCCTTGTTTTTACAATGCCGCAACCGTGTGCTATCGCGCGAACAATTGCTAGAAAACATTTGGAAAGGCGAATCGAATGTATTGGACCGCACCATTGACGTTAACATTACCCGACTTCGTAAAAAAATTAAGCCTTACGACAAAAACCTGCAAACCAAACAAGGTTACGGCTACATTTTTTCGGAAAAATAGTTGACACTTTGTCATATTCTTAGTTTTGGCATTGTTTTTGCTCTATCATGAGCAAAGAAAACAATTACTAAAAATACAAGAATATGAAACAAGGTAACATTGGAGTAACTTCGGAAAACATTTTCCCCGTTATCAAGAAATTTTTGTACAGCGATCACGACATTTTTTTGCGTGAATTGGTGTCGAACGCTGTGGATGCTACTCAAAAATTAAAAACCCTTTCGTCGGTAGGTGAATTCAAAGGCGAATTGGGCGAGTTGAACGTATCAGTACGTTTGGACAAAGAGGCCAAAACCCTTACCATTTCAGACCGCGGCGTGGGCATGACTGCCGAAGAAATTGACAAATACATCAACCAAATTGCTTTTTCGGGTGCCGAAGAATTTCTAGACAAATACAAAGACGATGCCAACGCCATTATTGGACATTTTGGCTTGGGTTTCTACTCGTCGTTCATGGTATCGAAAAAGGTTGAAATTTACAGCCAATCGTACAAAGAAGGAAGCAAAGCGGTAAAATGGAGTTGCGAGGGCAACCCCGACTACACCATGGAAGAAACCACCAAAGCCGACCGTGGTACCGACATCGTGCTTTACATTGACGATGAAAACGTAGCTTTCTTAGAAGAGAGCAAAATTACCGAGCTACTGAATAAATACTGCAAATTTTTGCCCGTTCCCATTGCTTTTGGCAAGAAAAAAGAATGGAAAGATGGCAAAGAACAAGAAACTGCCGAAGATAACATTGTAAACAACGTAGAGCCAGCATGGGTAAAGAAACCTGCCGACCTTACCGACGAAGATTACAACAAATTCTACCGTGAATTGTATCCATACGGCGAAGAACCTTTGTTCCACATTCACTTAAACGTAGATTATCCGTTTAATTTAACCGGTATCTTGTACTTCCCTAAAGTAAAGAACAACATTGAGTTGCAACGAAACAAAATTCAACTTTACTGCAACCAAGTATTTGTTACCGACAGCGTAGAAGGCATTGTTCCTGAGTTCTTAACCTTGTTGCACGGGGTAATTGACTCGCCCGATATTCCACTAAACGTAAGCCGTTCTTACCTACAAAGCGATGGCAACGTTAAAAAAATATCGAGCCACATTACCAAAAAAGTAGCCGATAGATTGCAAGAAATCTTCAAGGCAGAACGTACCGAATTTGAAAACAAATGGGACAGCCTTAAAATCTTTATCAACTACGGTATGCTAACCGACGAAAAATTTTACGAACGTGCGGTTAAGTTCAACCTATTTAAAAATACCGATGGCAAATACTTTACTGCCGAAGAATACAAAACTTTGGTAGAAAGCAACCAAACCGACAAAGACGGCAACCTAATTTATTTGTACACCAACGATGCCGAACAACAATTTAGCTACATCGAGGCTGCCAAAGCCAAAGGATACGGTGTATTGGTTATGGATGGCCAATTGGATGTACACTTGGCGTCGATGTTGGAACAAAAGAACGAAAAGAGCCGTTATGTACGCGTGGATAGCGATACCATCGACAACATCATTTTAAAAGAAAATGCCGCTACAGTAGAACTAACCGCCAATGAGCAAAATGCCCTTAGCAGTATCTTTAAAGCCGAATTGCCCGAAGACAAAGAAAACAGCTACTGGGTTAGTTTTGCAGCGTTGGATGCCGAAAGCATGCCAGTTATGATTACGCAACAAGAATTTATGCGCAGAATGAAAGAAATGGCAGCTACCCAAGGTGGCATGATGAGTTTTTACGGCCAAATGCCCAACAGTTACAACCTAGTGGTAAATACCAACCATGCGCTTATTAAACGTTTGTTGGAAAACACCGAAAACAGTATAGGCGAAAAGGTAAATCCTATCAACCAACAAATTGCAGCGTTGAAACAAATGGTTGAAACCATTAACGAGGCCAACAAAGACAAGAAAGACGACGAAATTGCCGAAACCGACAAAGAGTTAATCAAATCGAATAACGACAAAGTGGCGGCATTGGAAAAAGACAAAGAAGCCCTTTACAAAGAATTTGCAAAAGGCGAAGATATGGTTCGTCAGTTGGTAGACTTAGCATTGCTTGCCAACAACATGCTAAAAGGCGAAGCACTCAGCAAATTTGTAAAACGCAGCACATCGTTCATTTAAAACGATACGCTAATGGCATAATAAAAGCTCGATTCTACTGGATCGAGCTTTTTTGTATTATTAACTGCACTTATTGTTTTACAAAACGAACAATTTCTTTTCTAAAATGCCATGCCAACAACAAACCGTACATCAAGGTTACCGAAAGCATGATGTATTTTTTATACGTTCTGCTCCAGTGGGTTAGCGGTGTCGCATTTAACGACATAGGCGAAATAACTTCTATTGGTTCCGAAAGATAGGTAAGCGCATTTTGCATGTGCATGATTCGGTTATGCAAATCCAATACATCGTTGTGCAACAAACGGGGTTGCTCACGCACCAACATATCTCTGCCCGATTTATCTTTCACAGAAATAGAACGTCTTGAGTTTTCTAGGTACTCAATTTCGCGCAAACTATCCAACATAACAATTTCGTCTTGAAGAATGGTAATATTGTTCTTCAACTCTGCTATACGCATGCTATTGGCATTTTGTATATAAGGATGGTTATTGAAATATTTTACAATGGCATCGCCCCACAAACGAATGGTAGAAGAATCGATACTACGCACCTCCACAGCAAACACATTGGGCAACAACGATTTGTCTGAATTTAATTTTTGATTTGTTTTATCCACAATATAACCTGTTCTTAGGGTATCCATTGGGTATACATAATGGGGCAAAATACCACGATAGGCACGCATCGCCGTTACAGGGACATCCATTCTGCTCATAATGACAGGAGCTGTTTCCCTACTGATAGCTTGCAACAAATTGACATAATCGCTACTTTGGCATACCCTTGTCTTAATAATCATTTGGCCTGAATAGATGGTTTTATAGAATTTTGGAACCCATACCGACAAACCAAAACCAATAAAGGCTGCCAATAACAAGAAATACCATTTTTTTAATCCAAAACGGACCAAGAAAAGGAAAGGAGACCAAATGTATTTCTTAAACAATTGGAATCCCCAATTGACTAGATCCAACAAATCGTATTCGTTTTTATTTTCCATAGCGTATGCTTTGTGTTAAGTGTTTTATTAGCGTAATTTTAAACGTTTTCCTTCTACCGCTTTTTGGGTATATTCCATGTTATTCAAATCGTACAATTTGTGCAAACGAATACCATATTGTTGCGAAATGCTGTGCATTGATTCGCCTGCTTGAATAATATGATAACCTTTACCCTCTTCGACCGATTTCTTTTTACGTTGCAAGTAAACAATCTCGCCTACTTCTGGTTGACGTGTTTTGCGGTCTACATCGTTGTAACTGCAAATGCAAGAGAAAGGTATTTTATGCGCTTTAGCAATGGTATAGTACGATTCACCTTTTTGTACAATGACGTATTTTAGACCTTGGTTATTTTTTACCACTTTTTGTTTAACTGCTGTTTGCGCCTCTTTTGATGTGGTTTTATACGATTCGGTATCAAAACGGTGTAAATCATTCTCTTCGATAAGGGTAATTAGGCGTTTGGCATAATTGGGGTCGGTAGCATAACCGGCTTGTTTTAAACCTTTTGCCCAGCCTTTGTAATCGGTTCTATCCAACTCAAACAAGAAAGAGTAACGCGATTTGTTTTTCAAGAACAAAGAGTGATCGATAAAAGAGTCTTCAGCACGATCGTATTTACGAAAACACTCGTTCTTTTTATCATCGTCGTGGTATACACGCTCGCCATCCCAATCGTTGTGGCATTTAATACCAAAGTGATTGTTGGCTTTTACGGCTAACTCCGATTTGCCTACGCCCGATTCCAAAATACCTTGCGCCAAGGTAATACTAGCTGGTATTCCATAATCGTTCATTTCGCGCATAGCGATGTCTTTATATTTTTCTATATAAGCATCATATTGAGCATACAACGGTAGCGACAAAAAAAACAGAAGCGACAAAACAACTCCTACCAAACTAAATCTATTTTTTTGCATATCGATATTTTTTTATTTGGTTACAAAAGTAATCGTTTTTACGATATTTAGAACCTATTTTTTGTAAAATTCTTGAAATTCACGTACTTTTGTGCTACAATGGAGAAAAAATTAACAACATCCTTATCGGAAGCAGACTTGAAATTAATTGAAGCGGCAAAACAAGCGGCTTTAACTGCTTATGCTCCTTATTCTCAATTTCACGTAGGAGCTGCTGTACTGCTTTCGGATGGTCGCATCGTAAAAGGTTCTAACCAAGAAAACAAAGCGTATGGTTCTTGTGTATGCGCCGAACGCGTTGCTTTGTTGTACGCAACAGCTAACTATGCTGCCACTCCACCCGTTTCCATTGCCATTTGCGCCATGCAAGAGGGTGTTTTTGTACCCCAACCTGTTACCCCATGTGGAGAATGCAGGCAAGTGCTCATGGAAATGCAAACACGCTTTCAAACTCCCATTCGTGTTGTGATGTACGGATCAGAAAACTGCCTGGTAGCAGAAGATGTTTCTTTGCTACTGCCCGCATCCTTTTAATCGTTAACTCCAAACATGGCCGGCATCAAACACATAGACCGCTACATTCTAAAGAATTTCTTTAGAACCTTTACTAGCACGTTTTTTGCTAGTTTGTTTGTGCTGCTCATGCAGTTCATTTTCAGACACATAGACGACTTTATTGGCAAAGGCGTTGGATTTGGTGTGCTTGCCGAATTCTTTTGGCACGCTAGTTTATCGTTGGTACCACTATCGTTACCCCTTTCCATTTTAATTGGTTCGCTGATGACATTTGGTAATTTGGGAGAGCGATTTGAGTTGTTGGCCATGAAAGCGGCAGGCATTTCGTTGTTCCGCATTATGCGGCCGCTCATTATTGTAATGGTATTTATTGCCATTGGCAGTTTCTACTTTTCAGACCACGTATTGCCCTATACCCAAGTAAGAATGTGGACGCTTATTTTTTCCATTCGCGAAAAACCGCTAGAGTTGGAAATACCCGAAGGTTCATTCTACAACGGCATTACAGGACGAAACATATACGTTGGGCAAAAATCGTCTGATGCCCTTTTGGATGTGGTAATTTACGATTACTCCAATGGATTTGAAAACACCTCCATTATATTGGCAGACACGGGTTACATTAGCCAAACCGAAGATAGAAAGAAACTTATTTTACGATTGCACAGTGGCGAAACCTTTGAACATTTAAAACAAAGTGGAGATGCTGCACGTGGCGACAAAATTATGCCTTATCGTCGTGAAAACTTTTCGCGCAAAGAGATTGTCATTGACTACGATGGCAATTTTAACGAGTTGGATCCGGAATTTTTGGAAAGACAATACGTTAGCAAAAACACCAAAGAATTGCAGTATGCTGTCGATTCCATTAGGGACTACATAAGTGGTTATCTGTCCAAGGCAGAAGAAAAGGTACAAAAAAACACCTACTTTAATCGCAACCAGAAAACCACCGAACAAAGCATCGACACGACAGGCATCGCACCACAACAAACGTATGCCAACATAGACGATTTGTACCTACACCTAAACGATTACAACAAAAAAATGGTAACCAATACGGCATTAACACGTACACGGGTTATCCAAGGCGATATTGTATATCGTAAAAATGACGTTGAGTGGCTACAAATGGAACAAAGACGCCACGGTATTGAATGGCACAAACGCCACACTTTGCCCTTTGCATGCATTATTTTCTTGTTTATTGGTGCACCCCTGGGAGCCATTATCCGAAAAGGCGGTTTAGGCATGCCACTGGTAATATCAACGCTCTTGTTTATAACGTATTACATCATCGATAATACCGGTTATAAAATAGCGCGCGAAGGCGTATGGCAAGTATGGCAGGGCATGTGGTTGAGTGCATTTATTCTTTTACCACTTGGTATAACACTTACCTACATGGCAGCCAACGAACTTTCCATAATGAACGGTGAGTCGTATAAAAACGTTATTAAAAAATTTTTTACTACCTTTACAA